>JAOZRI010000129.1 GCA_029940235.1 Desulfobacula sp.
AATCAATTAATGCTAAGATTTTGATAACATGGAAAAAGAAAACAGCAAATTGACAAAAGATCAGGTGACTGCTTTAAAATTCAGGTGGGATGCAAAAGATCCGGAAAGTGGTGAAACTGCTTTCTTTCAAATGATTCAGAAACTTAAAACTGAATGCACAAAAGAAAATTCTAAACGGCCTTTAAACCTTGATTTAAGAGGAATCAGCTTATCTAACCAAGATCTTTCCAATCTTGATATGTCTGGCTATGACCTGTCATGGGCTAATTTTAACCATTCTGATTTAACAAGAGCAAATTTAAGCTATGCTAAATTTCATCAAACAAGCTTTGGTCAGGCAACACTTGATGAATGTGAGTTTATGGGCTCTGATTTAACAAAGGCAGACTTAAATGAATGCAGTGCAAAAAGATGTGGTTTTGGAGGAGCTGATCTCTCCTTTGCAAGCATTATTAATGCAGATTTGACCGATGCAAGCTTTATTAGTTCAACAATGGTCGGTGCGGATTTAAGAGCTTCCAATCTTACAAGTGCAAAACTTTCTGAAATGGATTTGACAGATACAATTTTTACAAGGGCAATACTTGTAAAAGCAGATTTAAAACACAGCAATGTCGCAGGTACAAATTTTGAGCTGGCAGATATGCAGGAATGCCGGCTGCTGGGAATAAAAAATTTCAAAAAAGCCATGTGGATTGGTGCTGATATCAGAGATCTGGATCTAAGGGGTGCTTATCTTGTAAGGCGGTATATTTCAGATGAAAATTATCTGTTTGAATTCCAGGCAAGTTCCCGTATTCACAGGATTATATATTTGATCTGGAAAGCCACATCTGATTGTGGCAGGAGCCTGTTGCGATGGTTTGGCTGGATAACCGGCCTCACTTTGATTTTTGCTGCGATTTATACCCAGGTGGATATAGATTATGGGGACCATGCCACAATTTTTTCGCCTGTATATTTCAGTTTTATCACATTGACCACAGTGGGCTATGGAGATGTTGCCCCGGCATCTTTGATTGCACAGATTTTTGTAACATTACAGGCTATTACAGGATATATGGGGTTAGGTGGACTTTTAAGTATTCTTGGCAATAAAATGGCCCGTCGGGCAGAATAAATCAAATCAGGTGATATATGTTTTCATTTTTTAAGAATAAAATTGATCCAAAGGCAAAATTAAAAGAGATATTAAAGGGTTATCAATTGCCCTCTTTTCCTGCAGTGATAATGCAGATTTTACAAAAATTAAGAAGTCCTTATTCATCAGCTTCTGATATTGCTCAATCCCTATCACTTGACCCTGGACTGTCTGTAAAACTTTTAAGTATTGCAAATTCAGCAGCATTTTCACCAAAAAACAGAGTTGAGAACTTAACCCAGGCCATTGCCCTTGTGGGGTTGTCCCAGTTAGAATCTCTTGTGCTTGGCGTTGGGGTTGCCAAGGGTATTCCAAATACAACCTGTCAGTGGCATGATCCAGCTCAGTTCTGGCTTACATCTGCAAGAAGGGCAATGCTTGCCACGGAACTCTCTTTGATAATCTGTCCTGCAAAAGAGTCAGAATGCTTTACCGCAGCTTTTCTTCAGGATATGGCGCTACCATTTCTTGCCTGCCACAGAAGTGAAGAGTATGATCCTATTTTTAAAAAATGGCACCTTGAAGGAGGAGACCTGACCAAACTTGAAAGAGAAATCTTTCAATGGGATCATGCCGAGGTAGCCACATGGATATGCAGTGAATGGGGGCTTCCTGAAAATATTGCCCTTGGTATAAAATATCACCATCAATTAGACGGTGCTGGTGGTGACCATGAAACTCTTGGACCTGTAAAGCTTGTTTCAATATTAAGGGAGGGTGATTCTAAAGAAGAAAATGGAATAGATGAAATAACAAATCAGGCGCACCAGCTCTTTTCTATCTCTCAAGAAAAAATGGAGTCCATAATAGCATCAAGTTTTGACAAAGCCAAGGATCTTGCCCGCATGATTGTATGATCTTTTTTACAGGTTTTTTACAACTTCTTTACCTGCCCATGACACATAAAGCCATTTATCCTTGTATAGTCTGTTTAAAGCATTACAAAAATGTGAATGCAGATAATTTTTTTAAACAGGGAGATAAATCATGACACAAAGCAAACAACACCACTTTTCAACAGTTATTTCAGCGTTTGCCATGGCAGTTATTTTTTCTTTAATTACAGGAACGGCCTGGGCAAAGAGTGAGTACAATAAAGTAATATGCAGGGTGGAAACCGATAGAACTGTCCTTCCGGCAGGAGATTCTCAGACTACTATACTCAAGATAACACTTGATGCGCCAGCTGCTCCAATTCATATTAAAAGACCGGCAGTTAATCTCTCTCTGGTTCTGGATCAATCGGGTTCCATGAACGGAACCAAGATAGAAAAGGCAAAAGCTGCTGCAATTGAAGCATTGACCCGGCTCGGCTTACAGGATATTTTTTCTGTAGTGGTTTATGATACCAATGTTCACACAATTGTTCCAGCTCAAAATGGTGGGAATATACAGCACACTATCAATACCATTCAGCAGATCCGTGCAGGTGGCAGTACAGCACTTTTTGGCGGTGTAAGCCAGGGTGCGGCAGAGATACGAAAAAATCTTGAAAGTGATTTTGTCCATCGTATTATTCTTCTGTCTGATGGATTGGCAAATGTAGGCCCGAGAATGCCCGACGATCTTGGAAGGCTTGGTGCAGCTCTGATTAAAGAAAATATTTCTGTGACAACCATAGGTGTTGGAACAGATTATAATGAAGATCTTATGGCACAGCTTGCCCAGAAAAGTGATGGTAATGTATATTTTGTTGAATCAGGTATTGACCTGCCACGAATTTTTGCAGCAGAACTTGGCGATGTATTAAATGTTGTGGCCAAAAAAGTGACCATTACCATTACACTGCCTGACAATGTAAAACCTTTGAATATCATTGGGCGGGAAGGCAGAATCAGGGGAAATAAGGTTGAACTTTATATGAATCAGCTCTATGGTAACCAGGAAAAATATGCTCTTATTGAAGTTACTGTCCCTGAATCAAAACCAGGATCAAGAATTAAAATTGCCCGGGCTGATGTTGTTTATGACAACCCTTTTACACATAGCAGGGAAAAATCTACTGGAGTTTCATATGCCTCTTTCAGCAGCGATCCAAAAAAGGTTGCCAGATCAACCAATATTGATGTTGTAAGAGAATATCAATTAAATTTAAATGCCATGGCCCAGGAAAAAGCCATTAAACTGTCTGACAAGGGAAAGAAAAAAGAGGCTGTACAAGCACTTAAACAATCTGCTGCCAGGCTCAAACAGATAGGCACACTTTATCAGGATAAAGAAATGCTTCAGGAAGCTGATGCCATAGAAACACGTGCTGACACGATTGAAAGCCAGGGCATGAGCAAAAAAAGCCGTAAGATTTTAAGAACCAAATCCTATCAGATGAAAAATCAACAGCTTTCACAATAGCTATGGTAAGGTGTGAAAGTCGTTGATAAATTTATAATGACTTTCATATGAAAAAACTGATATGGTACAGGGTATGAAAAGCAGACGTTCAATTATTGTTTTCTGGGCACTTTTTCTGGTGCCCACCCTTATTATTGCACTGATTGCCCTGCAACTTCTGTCCCATGAGCAGGAGCGTATCAATCAATCTGCCATCAATGCTCTGTCCCAAAGAGCCAAGGCAGTTGCACAGACAATTCATATTACCATTGAAACAATCCAGGATAATCTACAACAATCTCTATTGGATATTGATCAAAATAGACTTGAAACAACTCTTTTAATATGGGAAGAGACAAATCCCCTTGTACGCAATATTTTTATCCACAGGAATCAAAAGCTTGAATATCCTGTCAAGGGCATGGAATCCACTTCAGAGGAACGAAGGTTTATGGAGAGGTATGATGCTCTTTTTTCAGGAAGAGTGAAATTTGATTTTAATAGTGCGCCTGCAAAAGATTTCAGTGTAGGCTCTGAAAATAAGTTACAACAACTAAAAAAGATTGGAACCTTTTATACTGAAACAGCTAAATATGAGTTAGTTCCAAAAGAACGCAGAGCAGCATCCCGCAAACAACTTCTCTCCCTTTCACGGGTTGAAAAGAAAAAGGCTGATCGACCATCCCAGGCAATGGGTTTAAATAAACCAGAACAAAAATTAATAAACAGATCAGGCTGGATTCCCTGGTTCAGTGAAAACAGGCTGCATCTTCTGGGTTGGGCACAAAGGCAAGAAAAAGGAGCAGTATATGGCATTGAACTTGAGCTAATGAGTTTGCTGTCAAGATTAATTGTGGATCTTCCCCAAATATCAGAACAGGGGACAGCACTGGTTATCATGGATGGAAATGGTAATTTTGTGCATCAGTCAGGAAGAATGATTGCAGATAAAGGAGCAAAACCAGTAAAAATTATATCCATTTCAGATTTACTGCCCCACTGGCGCATTGCAGTTTTTATTGATGATCGAGGTTTTGGAGCAACAAAGGGTTTTTTGTATGTTTCAATGCTTTTACTGGGTATTTTTATTGTTGCCATAATCTCAGGAGGTGTTCTTTTAACCCGTCTTACCCTGAGTAACATGAAGGATGCAAGACAGAAAACTTCTTTTGTATCTTCAGTGTCACATGAGCTTAAAACACCCTTGACCAGTATCAGGATGTATGCTGAACTTTTATTGTCAAAAAGAGTAACAAATGAAGATAAAATTCAAACATATCTTTCAACCATAGTCAATGAAAGTGGCCGTTTAACAAGATTAATCAATAATGTTCTTGATTTTGGCAAACTTGAACAGGGCAGCAAAAAATATCAATTGGAAAACATTGATGTTGACAGGTTTTTAAAACAGATAATTCAAACCCACAGTATCAGAATAAAAAGTCAAAATATTGAAATTAAGACCTTGATAGAAAAAGGAGATTACACAATAAAGACAGATAAAGATGCTCTGGAACAGGTGACTTTGAATCTGCTGGACAATGCTTTAAAATATGCTGGTCAGGGGAAATTTCTCCTGTTTGTTTTAAAAAAAGAGATTGATTTTGTCATCTTAAAAATTTGTGATGACGGGCCTGGTATTCCCAAAAAACACCAGGACAGAATTTTTGAAAAATTTTATAGGATTGATAACTCTTTAACTTCACAGCAGCCAGGGTCTGGCCTTGGATTAAGTATAGCAAAACAGATTATGAATGATCTTAAGGGTGATCTTGTTTTTGAACCTGCAACTCCCAATGGCAGTTGTTTTATAATAAGGATAAAAAACCATGGCACAGATTAAAATTCTTGTGGCTGAAGATGATGCCAATATCAGGATGGGGCTTGTGGATACCCTGGAGAGTGAAAATTATCATGTGGTGGAAGCAGAGGATGGAGCCAGGGCTTTTGAGTTGTTTAATGATAATCCTTTTGATCTGATTCTCCTTGATATAATGATGCCGGAAAAAAGCGGATATGATGTCTGCCAGGATATCAGGGCTGTAAATCAGGATATTCCCATTATCATGCTCACAGCCAAGGGTGAGGAGTTTGATAAAGTACTCGGGCTAAGACTGGGAGCTGATGACTATATTACAAAACCATTTGGCATCCATGAACTTCTTGCAAGAATAAGTGCAGTCCTGCGCAGATCACAAAGACAGATACAGTCTGAAGACAAGTCTTTGCAGAGTAAATTCCAATTTGGAGAATTCGAAGTCAACGTTAGAACCTATAAATTGTCAGGCCAGGGTATGAATATTGATCTTTCAGAAAGAGAGCTCAAGCTTATTCAATATTTTCATGAACATCCCAAAGAAGTCCTGAGCCGGGATGATATTTTAAATGCCATATGGGGAATTGATTATTATGGCACGACCAGAACCCTTGATCAGCATATTGCCCAGCTTAGAAAAAAAATAGAAACAGATCCTTCCAAACCCTCTGTTATTACTACTGTGCATGGAGTTGGTTATAGATATGAGCAATAATATGAGACCTTGAGGGACAGGCCAAGACTGCCTTTTACTTACCAGTTTATAAATTATTCACCCATACAGAGAGTTTTGCCGGAATTAATTTATCTGGGCATTATAAAGCCTTAAGCTGTTGCTCACCACTGAAATGCTGCTGCCTGCCATGGCAAGTGCTGCAAGAATAGGATGAAGCTGCCTTAAAAATTCAGGGAAAATTTCAAAGGGAGCAAGAATGCCTGCTGCAACTGGTATCAGGATAATATTATAAACAAATGCCAGGAATAGATTCTGTTTTATTGTGGCAATTGTTTTTCTGCTTATTTTAATGGCTTTTGGAATGCCGGTTAATTTACCGCCTGAAAGAATAATATCGCCTGTTTCAATGGCAATATCAGTTCCTGTACCAATGGCAAAACCAATGTCAGCCCTTGCAAGTGCAGGGGCATCGTTTATTCCATCTCCCACCATACCCACCATCACACTGTTTTTCTGCAAAGCCTCTACTTCTCCTGATTTTTCTTCAGGCTTTACCTCGGCTTTTATCTCATCCACATTTACTTCATGGCCAATTGCTCTGGCTGTCTGCACATTATCACCAGTCAGCATGACCACTTTAAGATTTTCGGCATGAAGTTCTTCAATGGCCTGTTTTGACTCAGGCTTTACTACATCGGAAACAGAAATTATACCGAGCACATCTTTGTCTCTTGCCAGCACCATGACAGTTCTGCCTTTGTTCTGCAAATCAAGGATTGATTTTTGTATATCCTCTGTCAGCATTGAATCCCGATCAAACCAGCCTGGCTTTCCAAA
>JAOZRI010000130.1:0-3936 GCA_029940235.1 Desulfobacula sp.
GAGAATACACCCCCGGGGATGATATCAAGGCTTTGGACTGGAAGGTTTCTGCAAGGCTTGGCAAACCCTTTATCAAGCTTTACCAGGAAGAGCGCGAAAGCATTGTTATGCTGCTCATTGACATGAGCGCATCTTTAAAGTTTGGAACATTTTCAGGACAAAAACTTGAAAAGGTAGCTGAAGTAGCATCTGTTCTTGCCTTTAATGCCATTAAAAACAGTGATAAAGTGGGAGCAATCTTTTTTACTGACAAAATAGAAAAATATATACCTCCAAAAAAAGGTTCCAGCCATGTCTGGCGGCTTATAAAAGAGATCTTTACATTTGTTCCCCAGGGCAGAGAAACTGATATCTCAGCAGCCTTGGATTATCTTGCAAAAATATCACGCAAAAAGTCCTTTGTTTTTGTTTTGTCTGATTTTTTTGATGACAACTATCTGAAAAGTATGAGAATAGTCCGGCAGCGCCATGAAATTATTGGAGTTATGATTTATGATAAAGGGGCATTTGAACTCCCTTTTAAAGGCATAATTACTCTGTCTGATTTTGAAACATCAAAGGAGATAGTATTTGACGGGTTTAATAAAAAAACAAGAGAGCAGTTTTCCAGCTTAAAAAAGAAAATTCATAACAAAACCCTTAAGATTTTTTCCATGGCAAAAAGCGATGTGATTGAAATTGAGACAAGTTCTTCCACGGCCGATACCCTGTTGCAATACTTTAGTTTGCGCGAAAGGCGATTAAGATAAATGCAGGATATCCACGGCATATT
Organism: Desulfobacula sp.; assembly: GCA_029940235.1. Taxonomy (GTDB): domain Bacteria; phylum Desulfobacterota; class Desulfobacteria; order Desulfobacterales; family Desulfobacteraceae; genus Desulfobacula. The sequence goes on from JAOZRI010000130.1 coordinate 773, forward strand.
ACCTCCTGTTCAGGTTGGCTTTGATCCGGTCATTTTTAAAACTATTTTAATAGTCTCAGGTGTGGCAGCAATCTTAATCCTGCTGTTTTTTTTAATTAAAAAATTGTGGAAGAAAAAAAATTCCAATAATTTGAAATTGCTTCCTGAACCTCTGTGCGCCTATGAAGCTGCCTTAAAACAGCTTGATCTGCTTTTGCAGAACTTGGTGCATGACCCAAGGCTTTTTTATTTTGATCTCAGCGCAATTTTAAGAAACTATATTGGACGATCATTTAATATCAATGCTATAGAGATGACATCCCAGGAGTTTATTAAACATATCAATTTTCTTGATATTGATAAGAAGATAAAAAAAGAGATTTCAAATTTTTTAAACTTATCTGACTCCTTTAAATATGCCGGTATTATTCCAGAAAAAGAGCAGGCAGATAAGGATCTTTTGTTAATAAAGGATACAATCTGTGAAATTGAAAAAGAGCTTTCCAGGCAGAGAGAAGCAAAAGAGCGAGTACGAGAGCATGGACAGGAACAAACAGAGAAGATAGGGAGCACACAATAATGTTTAGATTTGCCTCTCCTCTGTTTTTGCTGTTTTTGTTTGTGGTGGTCCTTGTAGTTTTTTTTAAATTAAGAAAACAAAACAACAACCATATTAAAATCTCTTCATTAAAAGGCCTTGATAAGGTTTCCTACTCCTTTATAACTACTCTTTCAAAACTTCTCCCACTGTTAAAAATAACAGCACTGGTCCTTTTAATATTTGCCCTTGCAAGACCCCAGTTCGGGGATCAAAAAATAAATGTTACAACTGAAGGTGTGAACATTATTCTTGCCCTTGATCTCTCTGAATCCATGCGTGCCCTGGATTTTAAAAAAGATAAAAAGATAGTAACAAGGCTTGAAGCAGTTAAAGGTGTGGTTCTTGATTTTATAATGAAAAGGCAGGGGGATAGAATCGGCATGGTTGTTTTTGGATCAAATGCCTTTACACAGCTGCCTTTGACAAGGGATTATAATACCATTGCCTTTATTCTCGACAGATTGAAAATTGGAGCTGCAGGGCCTAAAACTGCCATTGGCGATGCCATTGGTATTTCACTCAAACGCCTTGAAGATGTTAAAAGTAAATCCAATATTATTATCCTGCTCACTGACGGGAAAAGCAATTCAGGAGAACTTCCATGGCAGGATGCCGCTAAGATTGCTGCCAGCAGAAAAGTTAAAATTTATACCATTGGAGTCGGCTCAAAGGGTAAAGCTCCTTTTCTTGTTGATGATCTGTTTGGCAAACGCTATGTCTATCAGAATGTGGATGTGGATCTTAAAGCTTTAAAAACAATTGCAGATTTAACAGATGCAGATTTTTTCCAGGCAAAGGATTTAAAATCCCTTTCAAAAATTTATGAAATGATCAACAACCTTGAAAAAACCAGGGTGGATGTTGAAAAGTGGGTGGAATATAAAGAGTTGTATCCCTGGTGTCTTGTGCCGGGATTAATTTTTCTTTTTATCTATATTTTATTGATTAATACAAGGTTTTTAAAGGTACCTTAAATATGCATTTTGCCAATCCATATCTATTACACTGGCTGTGGGCTCTGCTCCCTTTATCCGGCATTATGGTGTATGGTATTTTAAGACGAAAAAAAATACTTGGACTCTTTGCAAAGGCTGATATCCTGCCTGTTATTGCACCAAAATTTGATCCAAGACGATCCTGGTTAAAGGTTTTTTTCATTGTTATTGCTTTTGGATTTGCATTGATTGCACTGGCAGGCCCGCAAATGGGTTTCAAGTGGGAGAAAACAAGTCAAAAAGGGGTTGATATCATGATTGCCCTGGATTGTTCAAAAAGTATGCTTGCCCAGGATATTAAACCCAACCGACTTGAACGGGCAAAAAGGGAAATTATTGATCTTATGCGCATGATGCAATCGGACAGGGCAGGGCTTGTTGCTTTTTCAGGTAAAGCTATTTTGCAATGCCCTTTAACTCTTGATCATGAAACTTTTAATATCTTTTTAAAAGTTTTAAACCCTGGATTCCTGCCCATTGGTGGTACCAATCTCGGTGATGCCATCAATGAGTGCTATAAAGGTTTTGAAAAAGAATCTGACACACAAAAGGCAATAATTATAATTACAGATGGCGAAAATACTTCAGGTGATGTGGAAGAAACAGCAAAGCTAATGGCAAAAGAGGGAATTAAAATATTTTGCATTGGGGTAGGTGACATTGCAGGTGCTCCCATACCAGATGAAAAGGGTGGATTTATAAAAGATGATCAAGGCAATATTATCCTGTCAAAAATAGATGAGGCAGGTTTAAAAAAGATTGCTGATTTAACAGAAGGGTTGTATGTAAGGTCAGTGGCAGGAGATATGGACCTTGATATGATTTACAAGGATAAAATTCTTGGAACCATGGAGAGAAAAACTTTAACTTCAGGAAAAAAGAAGGTGTGGGAAAATAGGTTTCAATGGTTTTTATTTCCAGCCATTATTTTATTGTTAATGGAACTTGCCCTGTCATCAAAGAGGAGAATAAAACCGCCAATAAATTTATTGTTAATTATTATTTTTGTATTTGGCTTAAGTATGAACGGGTTTAATGATTTTTCTCTTGCCCATGCAAAAACCATCTCTTCAAGTGTAAAAGAGGGGATTGAGGCCTTTGAAAAAGAAAATTATGACCAGGCAAAAAAACACTTTATTGATGCTCAGCTTGAAAATCCTGAAAACATAAAACTCTATTATAATATTGGTACGGCAGCTTATATGAATAAAGAGTATGATCAGGCAGAGACAAATTTCAGACACGCCCTTGAATCAGGTGATAAAAATCTGCGCCATGATGTCCGCTATAATCTTGCCAATACGCACTACCGCCTTGGTAAACTCGATGATGCCATAAAAGAGTATGAAAATATCATAAAAGAATTTCCAGAAGATATAAAATCAAAGGAAAATCTTGAATTTGTCAAAAAGAAAAAAGAGGAACAAAAGCAGCAGGAGTCACAATGCGATAAAGATAATAAAGATAAAGACCCTGATAAGGATAAAGATAAGGATAAAGATAAAAACCAAGACAAAAGCGATAAAGATAAAAACAATTTCGATAATGAGCAGGATAAAGAAAAGGCTGCAAACCAGAATCCAGAGCAG
>JAOZRI010000130.1:4036-6796 GCA_029940235.1 Desulfobacula sp.
GAGCAGGATAAAGAAAAGGCTGCAAACCAGAATCCAGAGCAGCAGAAAGATCAGGACAGGCAGCAGAATCAGCAGCAGGACAAGGAAGATGAGAAAGAGCCTTCTCCCCCCCAGCCCCAGCCTGGTCAAAAAAGTGATGAAAACATGGAAAACACAGATTCTTCTGGTAAAGAACAACAACAGACTGAGCAGCAAAAGAGCATTAATCAGAATATGGAAAATATGCTGAACCGTCTTGAAGATAAACCTGGCAGAGCCATGATTCCTGTGTTTCAAAAACAATATATTGAAAAAGAGTGGTAAAATATGAAACTTAAAAAAGTTTTTCTTGTAATACTGCTGTTTTTGATAGCAATGCCCGGGCTTTGCAGCGGATTTACTGTGACAGCCCATGTGGACAAATACAAGATCTCCCTGGAGGATTCAATTTTCTTAAAAATCGAGGTGGATGGAGGCAAAGCTGATATTGATCTTTCCATGATAAAAGATTTTAAAGTGATCTCCAGGGGAACTTCGTCAAGTTTTAATTATATAAATGGTAAATCCCAGAGAACTGCAAGCTATCAATATGTTTTGCTGCCTCTTTCTAAAGGGATATTAAAAATACCTGCCATAAAAGCCACAAGAAAAGCGCAGACAGCCTTTACAAAAGAGATTACAATTCATGTTGCAGATCAGGTTGTGAGTTCCGATAAAGTAAAAGCCCTGTTTTCCAAAGCTTTTGTTGCAAAAAGTCAGGTTTTTACAGGAGAGCAGACAATCTTTACATTGCAGTTTTTCACTTCAAGAAGATTATCCGGACTTGGATTTGAAAAACCCCCTGGGTTTAATGGATTGTCAGCAAAATCATTTGAAGAGGAAAAAAGCTATACCCAGACTATTAATGGTGTCCTTTATAATGTTACCCGGGTTGATTATATTATTACTCCTTCAAATCCTGGAATATTTACCATTGATCCAGCAGTTTTGATTGCAAGGGTGGCCTTGAAATCAAGTTTTAATGATTCATTTTTTTTCTCGGATAGATCAAAACCTGTCAGAGTTATTTCAAATCCTGTTGAGATCAAGGTGTTAGCCCTTCCTCAATACCAACCCAATCTTAAAACCCAGGGAAGTGATAAATTCTCCGGGCTTGTGGGAAACTTTGATATTCAATCAAATATTGATAAAACAACACTCAAAGCAGGAGAATCAGCCACACTTACCATAAAAATTTCAGGAACAGGAAATATCATGGATGCAATCGGGCCTGAAATGGATTTTAATGAAGATCAATTCAAGATATATGATGACAATCCTGTTGAAACCATTGAACTGACCCAGCAGGGATATACAGGCTTTAAGATATTTAAAAAAGCCATTGTTCCTGTAAAACCAGGTAGATATGAAATCAAACCTGTCTCTTTAATCTATTTTGACGTTGATAAAAAAGCTTATAAATCTATATCAACAGAACCTATATCACTTGATGTTGCCCCATCTGAACAAATTCACCAAGTTATGCAGCTTCAAAATACAAACAACAGGCAGGCAATGATAAAAAAAGAAGTTGCACTTGTTAATAAGGATATTCTGGAAATAAAAGAGGGACTTAAAGTTTTAAAAAATTATAGAGAGATAGATTTTCTCTTTTTTGTTTTACTTTTATCCATTCCTGCAATTTTATTTTCTGGGGTGAAAATTTTTACAATGGCTTTGAAACGGGAACTCTCCGTTGAAAAGATAATGCAGGAGAAGGCAAAGCTTCATTTTAAAAAGGCCATAAAATTTAACAAAGAGGGCAAGGATTTTTTAAGTAATCTATATTCAAGTCTGGTCTCTTCTATTCTGGCAAAAGCAGATAAAAAAGGGGAGAGCATAACCATAAAAGAAGCCAGGAGCATATTAACAGATGCTGGTATGGATAATGAAAAAATAGATCAGGTCACACTGTTGCTTGAAAATATTGAATCTGTCCGTTTTGGTGGAAAAATATTAGATGAGAATATGGCAAAGCAGATTTTACTAAAAACAAAACAGATACTAAAAATGTTCTCTATTGTATTGGTCTGTTTTGGAGTATTAAGCCTGGCACCCTTAAAAGCAGCGGCCGATTCAACATCAGTATTCATAGAGGCCATTAAAGATTATAAAACAGGAGATTTTCAACAGGCAGCCCTTAAATTTGAATCAATTGCAAAAAGCCATGTTAAAAATCCCTATCTCTATTATAATATTGGGAACTCATATTTAAAAGCAAAGGATACAGGCCGTGCTGTTTTATGGTATGAAAGAGCAAAAATACTGGCACCCAATGACCCTGACCTTAATTTTAATCTTAATTATGCCTACGGCTTTGTGAAAGACAAAAAAGAAGACTCTGTCAAGATTATGGAAATACTTTTTTTCTGGGATAATCTGATCCCGGTGAAAATTATTCAAATTATGGCTGTCTGTTTTTCCTCTCTTTTTTTTATATGGGCATCCATTCAAGTGATAAGAAGACTAAAAGTTTTTTCAGGAGTTGGAATTATACTTTTTTCTCTGTTTACCATAACCACAGCCATTGTATCTGTAAATTATTACAAGCAGGCTGCCAGACCTAATGCTATCATTGTAATAAAAGAAGCTGTAATCCGTTCTGGAATGGCTGATACATCAACTAAACTGTTTACCCTCCATGCAGGCACAAAGATAAGAGTTGTAGAGCTAAGAGATGGATATTTGAAAATCAGATTTTCCAATGACAAAATTGGCTGGGTAAAAACAGGTCATGCAATT
>JAOZRI010000528.1 GCA_029940235.1 Desulfobacula sp.
AACGCAAAAACATACATCAATCCATAGTATCTAACTTGAAATAAGCCAATTTCCAACAATACTGGATTCATTTTCAATGGGAGGTGTTGCCAAAAATCCCAAAACGCATTCATCTTCAGTTCGTTTCCTTTTATTCTTCTAATTAAAGGTTATTTCTACCACTTTCCGCCGAAATTTCGTCCCGGACTACGGACAATGAACCAACAAGCAGGGTTGATACAACCAGATTAAATACAATTATTTTTTCCATATTACAGTTCCTGGTTTCGGATGATTTTTGTTTGAAAAAAAGTTAGGCCAAAAAGGAGGAAGGACATGGCCAAAAATAAAAAGTCCCTCAACAGGGTCAGAAGGCTCATGGCATCCTCACCGGGAGCACTTGAAAAACAGCCGCACCCAACGTCCAGGCCCCGTGAAAGATTATAGGAGATCGCCGTCATAAAACCGACCAAAAGGAGAGTTGTGATCAGCACTGCCCCCGGCATCCATTTGTTTAGGATAAGACAGCAGCCGAGGACCAATTCAAGCCAGGGCAGGACCAGGGCCGTCAAATTAATGAAAATGCCCGATAAAATCTGGTAATTAAAAATGGCCTGGGCAAACGCCTGGGGATGAACTATTTTTTCAAGACTCGCATAGATAAAGATCACGCCAAGCACCAGGCGTGCAAAGTGATACAAAAAACGGGGGAATGACTTCAAGCTATCGCCTCCTTTTTGCTTCCTGCAAACTTTTCACACAACAGGCTTCCATTCCCGCAGGATTCGGTTTCAAACTGCAAAACAGGGTGATCAATACCGAATTTATGGAAAATCGAATGCCTGATACGCTGGGATAATCTCTCTGTCTGGCTGACCATTTGATCCGGTACAACCAGGTGGCAGGAAAATGAAATCCCAGAAGAACTGTCCAACCAGGCATGAAGATAATGAACGCTGTTTATGTCTTCAACCTCTAACAGGTGGGACCGGACATCATTTAAATCCAGGCTGCCGGGGGTGGCGTTCATTAAAATATTGGTTGAAGATTTGAGAATTGTCCAGCAATTTTTGAGAATAAAAACGGCAATCAGAATGGACAGCAACGGGTCCAGCCAGTACCAGGGTTTATACATCATCACAAAACCGCTGATCAACACCACCACAGAGGTCAGGAAGTCTCCCAGCATATGGAGAAAAGCGCCTTTTACATTCAGGTTGTGTTTTGAATCCCGGTGGAGCAGCCAGGCGGAAAACCCGTTTCCAACAATACCCACCAACGCCGCCCAGATGACTATTTTTCCTGCTACTATTTCAGGGGATAGAAATCGTTGGAATGCGCCATATAGGATAAAAATACAGGCACCGGCCAAAATAATCACGTTTAATAATGCGGCCATGACTTCCGCCCGGCGATACCCAAAGGTATTTTCGGCAGTCGCCCCTTTTCTACCGATTCGATAGGCAATATAAGAAATAAGAATCGCCATAAAATCGCTAAAATTATGAGTGGCATCGGAAATCAGGGCCATGCTGTGTGCAAAAACTCCGGCAATCACCTGAATAATGGGAATAATCAAGTTCAAAAAAAGGGTGATTAACAGTCTTGTTCCAGTTGTTTCTTCCATATTAACATGGTGGTGATGGCCTGAACATTTTTCGGCAGTGCGGCCTTCATCAAGGGGCAGGATTTTGAGCGGCCCCTCATCCTCTTTTGATGGGTAGACGCCTGCATGCCCGTTGTGGTCATGGTGTGTCATTTTATTTTCCTTTTACTCCTCTTCTTCAACGGGCAGGTTGTTGTCTATCCACAGGGTCCAGCCGTTAACAAGTACTTTGACATCCTGAAATCCCATTTCTGCTAGAAATA
>JAOZRI010000131.1 GCA_029940235.1 Desulfobacula sp.
GAATATCACTTGCACTTGCCTTTACAGCCTGGGAAATCATGTGATTCACAAGCCTTATGACCGGAGCATCGCTTGTGTCATCCAGTAAATCAGCAGTTTGATCTAAATTATCAATAAAGGTAAATTCATAATCCTCCATGTCATCTACAAGCTGCTGTGCGCTTTCACCTGATTGATCATATAATATATTTATTGCAGACAATATCTGATTTTTCGGTGCAAGTACCAGAGAGTAGGCATCAAGATTTAAAATGGCTGCAACATCATCAACACAGCTTAAGTCTGAAGGCTCATTTATGGCAATTATTGATCTGTTTTTCTCATCTGTCTTGCTCTCTTCTTTCTGTATCAGAGGAGCTATATGAAATTTTTTTAAAAATCGTCTGGGAATAAGTGCAGTCCAGTCATTGATTACATTTTCCATGGAAAGGTTTGTAACATAAGGTAGAGAGTATATCCGATCCAATGCTTCAAGTACCTCATTTTCCGAAACAAGTTTTGTCTCCACAACAGATTCTGTCAATCTGCAACGATTTTTCATAAAAGAGGCTCTTATTTTCTCACAATTCTCCTTTGAGAGGCCTGTTTTGCTTTCCATTATATTTAAAAATTCATCAATCATAATATTGGCATAGATCTGGCATTATTGAAGTATTGGTTCAAGATTATTGCTGTCTTGTGCTGGTTTTTCAAACTTCTCTTTATTATATAAAAGGATCTCACCTTTTTTAATGGTTTTAATAGCATTTTTCTTCTCTTTATATATTTTTTCTAATTCCAGAGGGTTTTTAATAACCCTTGGAGTTAAAAAAACATAGAGATTGGTTCTATCACTTCCTTTGGATACAGTTTTAAATCCCCAGCCCAAAATGGGAATATCACCAAGGCATGGAGTTTTATACTCTGTTTTTGTAAAACTTTCATCAATAAGACCACCTATAACAACACTGTTTGAATCTTCCACAATAATGGTTGTTTCAATCTTTCGTTTAAAAGTTGTTGGCCTGTCCGTGCTTGATTGATTAACAGAGTCAAGTTTGGTCAACTCCTGAAAGACATTAAGCCTTACTAATCTGTCTTTGCTTATCTGGGGTGTAATTTTCAGAGTAATACCCACATCTTTATATTCATAGGAACTATAGGTTGCTGTTCCCGAATCAGCTGCAGACCTTGTTTGAAAAGGAACATTTTTACCAATAATAATGGAGGCCTCTTCATTTTCCGTGGTAAGAATCTGGGGAGTAGCTATAATATTAACATCCTTATCACTTTGATATGCCTGTACAACTGCCTGGATATCAGGAAAAGTGATACCTCCTACACTAAAACTTTTTCCAAGCACTCCCACGGAGAATCCCTTGGGAAGGGCCCCGGCAGCTATTGATCCCAAATTGGGATAACCACTGTTACCTGTGTTGCCGAATCCTCCAATCGCAACCCTGGAGTTACCATCAAATGAACCGCCTGCCTGCCACTCTGTTCCAATGTTAAGACCCCTGTTGACATTGACTTCCATGATCAGGCATTCAATATAGACCATGGCCCGTGGAATATCGAGTTTATTGATAACTTCCTCAAGAACAGGATAATCTTCTTTATCAGCCATAATTATAAGGCTGTTGGTAGTCTTATCTGCCATGATTTTTACCTTGGTAGATAAAATAGGAGCTGTTTTTTTACCGGGTAATGTTTTTTTTGAATTTCCCGAAGGAATTTCCAATAACACTTTAACAAGGTTTTCAGCAGATGCATGCTCAAGATAATATACCCGAATTCTCTCTTCACCTTTTGGAACTTCCTGATCCAGAATCTCAATTAAATTTTTAACTTTACCTGTCTGGGCTTTACTTGCAAGAAGAATAATGGAATTTGTTCTCTCATCTGCAACAAATTGTGCATTGGATTCAAAACTCTGTTTACCCTTTTTTCCCCTTGACCTTGCAGTGAAAATTTTTGAAAGATTACTAACAAGTTTTCCTGCATCTGCATTTTTTATGGGAATAACTGATATTTTTTTACCTATACTTTGTGTATCAATGGTTTTTACAATTTTTAAAAGCCTGTTAATGCTTGTAAGAGTTGCAGTAACAATTAACATATTGGTATCCTGGTAGGACAAAACAATACTACCTTTTGGAACCAGGGGAGTAAACAATCTTTTTAATTCATCTGATCTTGCATATTCAAGGGGGATCAGCCTTGTTACAATCTTGTCCTTAAGATTACCAGGTTTGTCCATTACGGTCATCAATTTTGTATCTATATTATCACCTTTTGCCTTGGGAGCAGGAATGATTTTTATAATTTTACCAGACTCAACCGTGGCATAGCCATTTATATCAAGCACAGATTCAAAGACTTTATAGGCATCTTTAACAGATATTTTAGTAGGAGAAATAATGGTAACATTCCCTTTAACACTTCTGTCCACAACAAAATTTTTACCTGTTAATTTGCTCATAAATTTAATAAAAACGTTGATATCAACATTATTAAAATCAATTGAAACAAATTTGGAACTCTCATCAACCTCTTTTTTCACAGTTGAATCAGCTGCATGGCTGATATGGTCATTAATTAGGAAAACAAAACAAAAAACAGATAAAATAAAAACCAGGCCTGTCAGTTTTTTAATGCAAACCATTACTCTTTTTCTCCTTTATCATCTTCATCCATAAAAGGTGTATAAGATAACTCTTTTATTTTACCTCTTCTGAACAGAGTAAGCTTTAAATTATCTTCAAGCTCAATATCAGCAAACAGCTGAGAAACATCATCCTTGGAAATTATGGGTGTACCGTTTATCTCTTTAATAATATCACCATTTCTAAGCCCTATTTTCCTGAAAACAGAGTTGGGTCTGATTCCATAAGCCATCAACCCATCTGCCTGACCATCTGAAAAGTGGGGACGAAATTTAATTTGTCTCATCATTGAATTAAGATTATCAGGCACAGAGATGTCATGCCCGAAATCTCTGTTTTCAAGAGCAGGAGCAATGGTTGTTTTCTTTTGAAAGTTTCCCGATTTTGAAACATTTTTAGAACCAGTTTGAATTTCAAGAAGCTGGTCTTTCCCTTGAAAAGTAAGAATAACCTGATTTCTTAAAATCTTTTTAACTTTTGCACCCTGGATTAGATCATCTATCTGGTAGAGAGCCTGTTTCCTTACTTTTTTATCTTCAATTACTGCATAGACATTGTCCTGGCCTGTCACAGTGCCCCATAATACTAATTTCAGCGTTGTCGGTTCAAGTATTTCAGTCTCTTTCGCTTTAGTGTCAATATTTGTATCAGGTTCTGGCTCAATTTCAACCTTAAAAAGATTTCTCTTAACAATGGTATTGGTCAGATTTTTATCAATTACAGGTCTATTTTGCCCCTGATTTTTACTGTTTGTATCAATATTATAAATGGTTTGGTCAGGCAGTATTAAATTTTGGGGAATCAGGTTGTTATACCCTGAATCAACAAGGTAGTATGCCATGGCTGTAATAAATAGAAGATTTAATATGGTAAATAAATTTTTCATATTGATATTTTGGGATTCTTCAATGTACCTTTAATGGTGAACTTGATTCCCTGATTTAAGATATTGCCTGCCACTGCCCTTACAACAGCCATATTTGAAAACTTGGCAAGATAGGGGGAATCTTTTAATAAAACGCCTTTAAGATCAAGTTTTGCATTGCTGTCAGGTAAAACTGTAATTTTACCATTTAATTTTAAATTAATAACAGAACCCTTTGCAATACAGTGTGATATATTTACCATATTCAATTGATGATCAAATTCAAGTTTAATCTCTGAAAAATCAACCACCGATAAATTAAGTTTATTAAAAAGAGAATTTTCCATCTTCGCAGAAAAATCTTTAATGATAAGCTTACCCTCTCCATCTTTTGTTTTGTTAATCTTATTGTCTTGATATTCACCATTGATTTCACAGCCAAGGAGAATCTCAGCAAGATCTGTTTTATATATATAATTATCAATCTTTATCTTTGATGCAAAAATATCTGTTTTTAAAAGCACAAGAGAAGAGTAATCATCAAAATAGAGTGAACCTTTCAAAAGACCCTGGTTTATATCAGATTGAAATACAATTTTTTTTGACTTATTTGAAAATAGTGCAGGAATCAAGTTGATCTCAAGGGATTCAGGTTTAAGTTCCATTGTTTTATGAATTAATAATTTTGAATTTTTAATATCAAGTTTAAAAGGGATTTTTAATGTGACTTTTTCACAGAAAAATTTTAGGTTTGAATTTTCCTGCCCAAAAGAATTTGAAAACAATCTTGCGGCATCTTTTTGAGGAAACAGAAGATAAATAAAAATAAGCAGGGCTGTAATAAAAAACAAAACATATAATAGAACAGGCTTGGTTCTCATTTTTATACCTTGCCTTTAAGTTTCAATGCCTGGGTTTCAATGACAGCATCAAGTCTGTTTTTATCTTTGCTTGATTTGGATCCTGATTTAGATAGAGACAACGAAGTGATAACAACATTATTTCCTGAGGATTCCATGCGATATAAAAAATCAATAAACTCCTTTAAATAGAGATCTTTTAATTTAACTTTAACTGTTACAAGCATATATTTTGATTTTTCAAGTTTTTTTGTTAAAGGTTTCATATAGACAACATTCTCTTTAATGTTACTTTGCTGAACCAGGGAATCAAGAAAAGAGAAAAGAGAAAAATTCTTTTTTCCCGGCGCAAGGGTTTGCTCCTTTATATCAAACCTGTTGGATACGGCAAAAAACTGCTGCTGTAAATCAAACATCTCTTCAAGAGAGATCTGTTTATCCTTTAATATCCTGGTGAGATTCTCTCTCTTATCAAAAACAGGTACAATCCCAAATTGAAATCCGAAAAAGAGAACCACAAACACAATCCCTGATATCAAAATCTTTTTTTCACGTATGGAGATATTAAACATTATATCTGTTTTCACATTTCAATAATAAATTTAAATTTTACCCGATTGTCTTTTTTATCGGCGGCAGCACTGCTAATATTTACAGTTCTAAACATTTGAGATGATTCAATTATACCTTTGATCTTATCGACATTGTTGAAATTATCTGTTGTGCCAGAGAGAACAAGTCTCTCCTTGTTAAGTAAAAATCTTGAAATATCAAAATCCATTGAATCTGCAATTTTCTGGGAGAGCTCCCCCATGATTTGAATAACTTTAAACTCAATTTCACGGTTTAATCCATCACCATTTCCCCTGGTTTCAGCATTTTTCATAAAAGATTTTACATTGGCTTTCATCTGCATGTATGGATCATGTATCTTTTTTTTATCGGGGAATGTCTCTTTAAAGAGAGCAGAAGCTCTACCGTCAATTTGGGCTATCTGATTTTCAAGTTTTTTATTGTCAAATCCTGCACCTGTTACCAATATGGCAACCAGACAAAAAAAGAGCACTGCGCTTGCAGCAATATTTAAAAAATATGTTTTAAAAAATGAATTTGAACCATATTTACCTTTACAAAAATTAAATAGATATCTTTCATTTTGCTCCAAGGAGAGATTTGATAACAGAGCATTAGAATTTAATTGAACTTTGGGTATATACGGATTTTTTAATTTTGTTTCAAAGGCATTTAAAATCTGATCATGGTTCTGAATATTTTCATCCATGCAGACATGGATAGAAAAAACAGTGTTTTGGCCTGTTCTTTGATTAAAGCCTATGATAGTCTGTTCAACCATGACAGCAAGACGGTCTGAAGATATGTGAGAATTTGCAATGGTTCGTACTGCACAAGGCACTCTATTTTGAATCAAAACAAGGGTAATCTCATGATCAGTAACATGCAGAAAAGCAAAATCAGTGAAGTTATTCAACTCCTTTGATCTGGAGGTATCAATTAAAAAACCGATTGTCGCAGCATATCCAAGAGGCGTAATAATTAATGGTGTAATATTATATTCAAGGAGCTTTGAAAAATATTTTTCAATCAGAACTTCGGCAATGGAAGCGGTTAAAATTAGATTTGAATCTTTTGATCCATTGGGATCATTTGCAAATTTAAGCATATGAAAATCAGAGATAGATTTTGCATTATTATACGGTAGACAGGTTTCAAGCTCAAATGGAAGAATCTGTTTTATCTTTTTTTCTGATTTAAAGGGAAGTTCAAGGTTTCTAAAGGATATCAAACCATCAGATAGAAAAATAACTGCTTTTGAACATGACGTTAAATCAAGTTTTTTAGCAACAACATCCATGCTCTCTTCAAAAACATCTATATTTTCACTGTTTTCTGATTGGTCATCAAGCAAATCTTTAAGCAGAACATGACAATGGCTTTTGATTGAAGCAGGCACATCTCCTGGTTCAACTATTCTGGCTTTGATACTGGTTTTATCAAGTTCCAGGCGTAAAAAAGGTTCTGCCATCAATTATTCCCTCTACTCTTCATTTTAACAGCAAGTTTGTAATCTTCATAAGACAAATAAGCTGTTTTTAAATATAAAATGTTTTACCACTGTTTTTTTCCCAAGTAAAGATATCTTAACAGATATAACATATGGCAGTTTCCTATCCATGTTCAACCAGACAGGAAAATTACTTTACAGCATATTCATATATTGGTAGTGATATCTTTGACATTGGGAATTAACAACTTTCATAAGGAACTTTGTAAAAATGATAACAGATCAGAGAAAAATATTATTTATATTTGTTATATCCATAAGCCTTTTATCTATTTTTTCCGGCTGTTCCTTAAAATTACAAAAC
>JAOZRI010000529.1 GCA_029940235.1 Desulfobacula sp.
CCGCCCCTGATAATTATGTCCAAAATTTCTTCTAAGGATGAATAATTTTCAAGATCAAAAAAATTATCTGAAAAAAGCTGTTCAACAATATTGCCCTTCTTTACCTGAAGTTCGCTTGTGGAAAGCGGATACAGATTATAACGAACCATCCTGCCTGCAAGAGATTCTGTAACTTTGTGCATTTTCATGAAATCAGCAGAACCAGTCAGTAAAAACATTCCCGGAATATTTTTTTTATCAACATAAGATTTAATATAAGGAATCAGTTCCGGTGAAAACTGCACTTCGTCAATCACTAAAGGTTTTTTTGCATAAAAAGCAAGAAAATTTTTGGGATCTTCCTTAGACAGATTCAGCTTTTCAGGATCATCAAGAGAAATATAATCCATCCCCAGTTCTTCTGCCAGGCTTTTCACCAATGTTGTTTTCCCGGACTGGCGGGGACCGTTGAGCATAACAATCCTGAAATTATCCAGAGCTGAAACAAGTTTATCTTTTATTTTTCTCTTAATCATAAAGTTATTATACGGTTAATTCCAATTTTTACAAGCTTAAATTCCAAAATTTACATGCAAAAATTCCAATTTTACTCTATTATTTTAGCAATTCTGTCAAACGCACTGCCACCCCAAAACTTTGGTTCCTGCCCTGTTATTCCTGTGATTAATACTTTTTTCATGAATTGTTACTTACCTTTTATTTTATTATATTATCGGGATCTGGCCCTGATAAACAATTGTTTTTTAAGGTGTATTGATCTGAAAAACCCTTGTTTTTCTCTCTTAAAGCTCACTTTTCAGGGTCAAAAACTGTATTTTAAATTTTGGGGCGCTGATTTTATTCAATTGCACCAATTTCATGAAGATCTTTTGCCATCTCATTTAGTGTTTCTTGTATTTTACTCATTTTATAAACTTGAGCCACCACTCCTCTTTGTTTAAATACCACTCAATGGTTTTTTGAATACCTCTCTTAAATGAACCCTGGGGCTTATAGTCGAGAGCAGAAGATATTTTTGATGCATCGATGGCATATCTGCGGTCATGGCCGGGTCGATCTGTTATGTGGGTGATAAGAGTTTTACAATTCCCTGCTTTTAAGGCTGAAGCATCTGAAAATCTTTGAATTAAATTCTTGTTGTTTTGAAATAAATCATCCAGAAGGGTACAGATCAGATGGACAATATCAATATTCACTTTTTCATTATTACCGCCTATATTATAAGTCTCTCCTGGTTTTCCGCGATGCAGGATCAGATCAACTCCGAGATTATGATCATCCACATAAAGCCAGTCGCGTATCTGTTTCCCATCCCCGTAAACAGGAATTGGTTTGTTATTTAATATGTTGATAATCATCAGGGGGATCAATTTTTCAGGGAACTGATAGGGGCCGTAATTGTTTGAGCAGTTGGATATGGTGACATTCAGACCATAGGTTTTATGATATGCCCTGACAAGGTGGTCCGAAGCTGCTTTGCTGGCTGCATAGGGTGAATTTGGGGCATAGGGTGTTGTTTCTGAAAAAGGAGGATCTTCTGGTTTAAGGCTGCCATAAACCTCGTCGGTTGAGACATGGTGGAATCTGTGGTTTTTCTTTTTATTGTCTATCCAGATTTTTTTTGCTGCTTTAAGAAGGGAATGAGTACCCACAATATTGGTATTAATGAACTCATCAGGCCCTGTGATTGATCGATCCACATGGGATTCTGCTGCAAAATGGACTATTGTATCAATATCTTTTTTTACAAGCAGTGTTTCAATTAAAGGCTGATCAAGAATATTTCCATGGACAAATTCAAATTTCGGGTTTTTATCTGCCAAAGATAAATTTTCCCA
>JAOZRI010000132.1 GCA_029940235.1 Desulfobacula sp.
CTTGTGGGTATAGAGGCTTTTAATCCAGCAATAAACAGCCATCTTGAAATGGTAAAAAAATACAGGGTGCCCTATGCACTTTTTGCAGGCGGGATTCCATCCCAGGCTGTAGAACTTGAAAAAGCAGGAACCAAAACCTATCTTCATACGCCATCAGTATCCATGATGGAAAATGCTTTAAAAAACGGTTGTAACCGTTTTATTTTTGAGGGTGGAGAAGCAGGCGGCCATGTTGGTGCTCTTTCTTCCATGGTATTGTGGGAAAATGCCATCTCCTTTTTAATGAATAATAAGTATGACTTTTCTAAATTATATCTTGTTTTTGCAGGAGGTATTTCCACCTGTTTTGCTTCCCATTTTATTTCAGGTTTGACCTCTTTTCTTGCAGCAAAAGGTGCAAAAATTGGTATCCAGGTGGGAACAGCCTATCTTTTTGCCGATGAAATTGTTGAAAGTAAATGTATTAAATCCCAATACCGCGAAATTATTATCAAAGAGAATGCAACCATGGTCATAGGTAAAAGCCTTGGCCTGGCTTCGAGAACTGCACCAACTGAGTTTGCAAAAATGATGATTGAAAATGAAGCTGTCATGCTTAAAAATAAGGAGAGTCTTACAAAAAGAAAACGTGCCTTTGAAAAAAGAAATATTGGCTCTCTGCTCATTGGTGCAAAAGGATTTCTTCCTGATTTTAAAAACCCAGGACCGGAAAATTACACCTGGTATGAAAATGAAGAGCACCAGGAAAAGGGTAATTTCCTTGTGGGCGACTCCCTGGCCTTTTTTGATGATGCAGTGACAATTCAACAAATCCATGACAACTATTTTAAGGGAAAAACAAATTTATATAACAATATTAATCTGCTTGAAATTTTTTCAAATTCCAAAAACAAAATCAATGATGAGATAGCTGTAGTTGGCATTGGATGCACTCTTCCCCATGCCGATGACCCTGATGCTTTATGGGAAAATATTTTAAATAAAAAATATTCCATCAGTAAAATGCCAGAGTCAAGATTTGATTACGACCTCTATTATGATCCTGATAAAAAAGCAGAAGATAAGACCTATACTACCCTTGCAGGGCATGTTGACCATTTTGAATTTGATAAGGAGAGGTTTGGTTATGCTGAAGGCAAGGAAAAAAGACTTTCCCGCAGCCAGCAAATGGTGTTGCAGACAGCATACAAGGCCGTGGAAAATGCAGGACTTCTTGGGCAGGATGATCGTTTGATAAGTGATGATGTATCAAGAACTGCTGTTATTATTGCCACCTGCCTTTCCAATGAACTGGGAAATGACCTTCAACTTAAATATTGGTATCCACAGCTTTTGTCCATGATGGAAAAAAGCGATGACTATCAAACCTTAAGTGACAAAGAACAAGAGAACCTTAAACAGGCATTAATGGAAGGCATGGAAGGCGAAAACAAAGGATATGATCCTGTCCATGGCATATTGCTAAATATTGAAGCTTCCAGAATCGCCCGCCACCTTGGTATCAGGGGTGCAAATTATGTTGTGGATGCAGCTTGTGCATCATCTGTCACAGCTCTTGATGCAGCAAAGGGAGAGTTGTTGTCAGGTGAATATGACCAGGTAATTGTAGGTGGAGTTAATACACATCTTGCTCCTGAACCCTTTGTGGGATTTGCAAAGATGGGAACATTGTCCAGCAAAGGTTCTTTCCCGTTTGACGAAAGGGCTGACGGTTTTGTTCTTGGGGAGGGTTCCGTAGTTTTTGTATTAAAAAGAATGAAAGATGCATTAAGGGATAAAAATCATATCCATGGGATCATTAATTCCATTGGTTCAAGCTCTGACGGCAAAGGAAAAGCCATTGCAGCTCCAAATCCCAGTGGGCAGAAATTAAGCGTTGAGAGGTGTTTTGAAAATGTAAGGTCTGGTATAAAACCTGAAGATATTGGATTTATTGAAGCCCATGGTACTTCCACCACCATTGGTGATGAAGCAGAACTTGCAACCTTGAATTCTATTTATAAAAACTCCAATGCAGGCATCAGTTCCATAAAAGCCCAGATTGGTCATCTTCTCGGGTGCGCAGGCTCGGCAGGACTTTTAAAGGCATTATTAACAGTTGACAGAGGAATATTACCTCCCAATGGTCAATTTGAAACCCTTTCAAAAAATCACGATTTAAAAGATTCTTCTCTATTTATAATAAAAGATTCAAAAAAATGGGAATCTGATACTAAGATTTCCAGGAAAGCTGCAGTCTCTTCCTATGGTTTTGGTGGTATTAATTATCATATTGTAGTTGAGCAGATGACTTCAAATTATAAAATTTTACCCCGTGATATTTTTCAGGATACTTCCTATGATTTTAACGATGACAGGATTGTGGTTGCAGGTATTGGAGTGTTTTTACCAGGAGCAAAAAACAGTCAGGAGTTCTGGCAAAAACTTGAATCAGGGAAAAAACAACTCTCCCATGTACCAAAAGAACTTTTTGATAATGATATGTATGCAGGTTTTGATAAAGATTCCCTTTACAGGCTTCCAAAAATCAATGCAGGTGTTGTAAAAGAACATAAATTTAATAATTTAAAATACCGCATGCCGCCCATGATGGTTAAATCCATTGAAAGGGGACAGATTTTCGGGCTTGAGGCAGCAAATGAAGCCCTTGAAAATTCAGGTTTGTTGGACCAGATAAATTCCGGCAATAAGATCGGTGTTATCCTTGGTACCATTGCAGGCGAGCGCCAGAGTAAAAATATTATTCGAACCAGAAAACAATTTCTTGGTAATATAATTAAAAATGCCCAGGGAATTGATGGACAAAAACTTGATAATATTTCCAGACAACTTGTTCAATCCATCAGGGAAACAATTCCTGAAAACAATGAAGATACAACTCCAGGACTCTTATCCAATATAATTGCAGGAAGAATTGCAAATTATTTTAATTTAAATGGTGCCAACTATGTAATTGATGCATCATGTGCATCTGCTTTTATTGCCATGAGAAATGCAGCACGAAATTTAAAGCATAAAGATCTTGATTTTGTCCTTGCAGGAGGAGTTGACTGCAACCTTTATCCTGCTGTTCTTATGGCATTTAAACGTCTTGGGCTTCTGTCTGAAGACCAATGTAATTTTTATGATTCACGTTCTGATGGATATGTCATGGGAGAAGGTGCTGCCATCCATATAATGACCACCTATAAAAAGGCAAAAGAGTATAATATGGAGATATTGGGCGAGATCAATGAGTGTGCTGTGCGCTCAAGTGTACCAGATCATCTTCTTGCTCCTTCAGGACCTACCTTTGTATCCACCATAGACGAAACATATCAAAAATCGGGTATCAGAAAACAGGATATCAACCATATTGACATGTTTGCATTCTCCAATGTCTTTGGAGATATTGTGGAAAAACAGGTAATTGAACAATGTTTTGACCATGAAATGACCTGCGGAAATATCAAACCCCAGTTTGGATATTTTAAAGCTGCCAACCCGGCTGTTGCCATGGCAAAACTCATGCTAATGAATAAGCATGGGAAAATGCTGCCCAATTTTAATTATGATGCAGAGCATTCCACCATAAAAGAGAACAAAATCTTGAAGCCTGCTCTGCAGATGGTTGTAAAACAGAAAAATCAGCCATTGAAATTTGCTGCCAATGTCAATGGAATTGGCGGTAATCATTGTCATATGATCATGGGTACATTGCCAAATATTCTCCAGGATAATTACAAAACAGTAAATGCAGAATTCAGTGCTGCAACTGAATCTGCAGGAGATAACATAGTATTGCGAGACCATGCCTATTCCGCGGATAATCAGGGTAAAAAATTAAAAATGGTAGCACTCTTGTCTGGTCAGGGTGCCCAGAGAAGCCATATGATGAAAGATCTTTTTGAAAAAGATGCCCACATCAAAAAAATAATGGAAAGAGGCGAAAAGATTTTCATTGAACAGAGGGGATATTCTCTTCTTGATATAATGTTTGGTTCTGATGATGCCATTAACTCAACACAAAATACCCAGCCCGCGGTATTTTTATCTTCTGCTGCAATTTACAGCAGATTGTCACAGCAGGGTTTTTCTCCGGATTATTTTATCGGTCACAGTGTGGGAGAATATACAGCATTGTTTTGCAGCGGCATGTTAAATTTTGATGATGCCATGCGCCTGATCATTAAACGTTCAGATCTTATGTACGAAAGCACTTTAAAGGTGCCCGGCAAAATCATGGTGATCTTTAAAAATGAAAAAGAGACCGAGCATTTTCTCAGGAAATCTTTTATATCCAATATCTATATTACCAATAAAAATAGTGAAACCCAGACTGCTGTTTCAGGAAAAGCTGAAGATATTGAAAAATTCTGTGCCTTTTTAACTGAGCAGGGTGTGTTTTATAAAAAACTGAACCTTACAGGAGCCTTTCATACGCCAATGCTCAAAGATGCTTCAGAAAATCTAAGGGCATACCTTGATACCATAACTTTTAATGAAACAAGGTTTGGAAAAATTATTTCCAATACCACAGCAAAACCATATCCTGAAAGACGTGATGAAGTAAAAGATCTATTGGCAAGACAGATTATTTCACCAGTAGAATTTATAAAATCAATTGAAAATGTATATGAGTCAGGCAGAACCCATTTTATTGAGATTGGTCCATCAAGACTGCTGGTAAATCTTTTGAAAAATATCAATATTGGGGAGTATAATACAGCTGTATCTGTAGATGC
The DNA here is from genome assembly GCA_029940235.1 of Desulfobacula sp. Lineage (GTDB taxonomy): Bacteria > Desulfobacterota > Desulfobacteria > Desulfobacterales > Desulfobacteraceae > Desulfobacula. The sequence goes on from JAOZRI010000132.1 coordinate 4,725, forward strand.
CAAAAAAGGAGAGATAAGCTCTTTTGAAAAATGCAGACAATATCTTTTAGATTGTAACAGCATTTTTGAGGAAAAACCTGTTCCTGCAATTATCTCCAAAACAGGGGCACTATTACCCAAAATGGAAATGCCTGAAGATTTTGAATCCTTTAAACAAAATAATCAGGAATTGCTTGATCAGATTCTTTACAAGGAATATCAAAATCAGAAACGGCAAGCTGCCATTGATGCCATTGAAAGATATGATTTTAACACTGGCAAAATAGTGATTTCAGGTGTGTCTGTGGGACTGCCCGGCAAAGCAAGACGTGTATTTGCAGCAGATAATTTTGATGCCATTTTAAATGGTGAGAATTTTATTGATCCTTTGACCATGGAAGCACAGGAACAAATTATTGATAAGAATATCACCAAACTTTACAAACAGCCCGACGGCAATGCAAGGTTTGTTCAGATTACAAAAGCTGAAGACGTTATACATCTTGCAGGCCAGCTGGGTTATTTTGATCTTACAGATGAATACGGTATTAAGGCACAATATGATATCAGCATGGCCATTGCCATTGCTGCCGGTATTGAAGCATTAAAAGATGCCAATATTCCCCTGGTCATGCAGTATAAAAAGGTAAAAGGCGGAAAAAGTATGATTCCTGACGGTTTTGCTCTGCCTAAGGCCATGCAGGAAGAGACAGGTGTGATTGTCTCATCAATATTGCCCAATATTGAAACCTTTATTACAGAACTTGAAAAATATTATTATGAGAAACTGTTTCTCAAACCCTATGAAGAGTTTGAAAATATTTATTATTATCTCATGGAAAAAATAAAAGAGCAGGAGATTAAAGAACAGCTAACAGAGTGGTTTTTTAAGGCAAAATCGAGAAAACAGTCAGATTTTACCACCTTTAAGTTTGATAGAAACTTTTTGGCCAATGCTACCCCCCTTGGAGCTGCTTACCTTGCCCAGGCTATCAAGGCCAAAGGTCCTAACACACTGGTAAGCGCAGCCTGTGCCTCCACCACCCTTGCCATTGGTATTGCTGAAGATTGGATCAGAGTCGGCCGGTGCAAGAGGGTTATTGTCATAGGCGGTGATAATATGAGTTCGCCCAAACAGGGTCCATGGGTGGAATCAGGATTTCTTGCCGTGGGTGCTGCAACTATAAAAAAGAGGGTGTCCCAAGCTGCCAAGCCTTTTGATGAAGACCGTAATGGGACTATCATCGGGGCAGGTGCTGTGGGCCTTGTCATTGAAAGGGAAACCTGTGCAAAGAAGAGAGGCATGAATGGTCAGTGTGAGATTCTTGGTACGCATATTGCCAACTCTGCATACCACGCCTTTAATATTGATGTGCCCCACATGGCCCATGAGATGAAAAAATTCATTACAAAGGTTGAAAAACAAAATGGCATCAGAAAAGCAGAGTATGCAGATAAGCTTCTTTTCATGTCCCATGAAACTTATACTCCGGCAAGGGGCGGCAGTGCTGATGCAGAAGTAACAGCTCTACAGACAACTTTTGCCGACCACTTGAACAGTATCTGCATATCCAATACCAAGGGGTTTACAGGTCATACTCTTGGAGCTGCTGTGGAAGATGTGGTCATGGTTAAAGCCCTTCAGAAAAGAAAAGCACCTCCCATTGCAAATCTTAAAAAGATACCTGAACATTTCAAAAATCTTAATTTTTCAGGGCAGGGTAAGATTAATTCTGAGTATGGTCTTCATCTCGCTGCTGGGTTTGGTTCTCATTTTGCCTTTATGTTTGTTAAAAGGATAGAAGAAAATCAGATTCAGGACAATGGGAGATATGAAAGCTGGGTAAAACAGATCACTGGGTCGCAAAACCCTGAATTAAAGATCATTGATAATACACTTTGTGCAGTGGCTGGAGGAGAAGTCCTTTCGCCTTTAACAAAGGAAATAAAGAAAGTTGAAATACCTGACAAACCTGTTACTCCTGCCATGCCGTCCATACCTGAACCAATTGAAGCAGTGAAAGAAACCATGGCACAGGCTAATA
>JAOZRI010000530.1 GCA_029940235.1 Desulfobacula sp.
TCAGCAGGGCAAATCTTGATGGCAATATCTCCAAACTGCACAGAGCTGGAGCCGATCTTGTCATGTCCCATACTTCCATGGGAGCTAATACCATTCTTAATCTTTTAAAACCCGATAAAGTACTGATGTTTGCAGAAGGTCTGAATATTTTTCGCATCCCGGTACATGCATCCCTTGCAGGCCAATCTCTTGCTGAAAGTCAAATCCGGAAACAGACAGGCTGCAGCGTAATAGCTATTGGTAAAAAAAATAAAATGGATATTAACCCCGCACCTTTGACTCTTCTCAAAGAAGATGATGAAATGGTATTGATTGGGACAAGTGATGCGGAAAACCGTCTTATGGATATCTATAAATAGAGATGTGATCTACTGGTTTTATCAAATTACCTTATCTCCATATCTCTTAAGACATCTTACTTCTGATATGCCGGATATTTCATGCATTATTTGCTTCCTTTAGATAGTTGTTTATACCATTTAAAGGAAGCATTTTCTTCATGTTCAGCGTGGTATTTTATTCCCACCCTTCAGGTAGCAGTTGATCAGGGGTTTCGTTCATCTTTTCCTTTAGTTGTTTCAACCCTGGTCTTGCAAATTCCATATGACCCTCTTTAAGTGTTCTGCCATTTATTACAGCTTCACTTCTAAGTCTTTTCCCAAAAGTTCTTTCCAGCCGTTTTCCCAGCCAGAGAACCCTGTCAACATCCCAGCCATGCTCAATGCCCATTTCATCCACCTGTACCAGTGTATCTTCCAGGCAGACCAGTCCCACATATCTTGGGTCATCGTAATAATACTCTCCAGTTCCCTTGATAGGGCAGTCATCCAGAAAATTTGCAGGCTGGCCGCCAAGACCGCCCAGGGTGGCTTCAAAATTTGTTATGCCTGCATGCAATGCTGCCAGAACTGAGGCAGATGCCACTCTTTTGGTTTCATGGAAATGAGCAATGTGGAGATTGGTATCTGGCAGCGCATCCAGAACCATGGAAAAATATCTGTAAACCTCTGCAGCAGATGCACTTCCATCATGATCAGCATGTTCAACATCATGGGCACCAAGATCCAACCATCTTTTTGCAAAAACCACAGCATCTTTCATATCTGTAGCACCTCCAATGGGGCTGCCCCATATGGTACTTACTGTTCCACACATTTTAATACCGGCGTCATTACATTTTTGTATGCATCGTTCAGCTTCTTTCCAGTAATTTGGAAGGGTAGTTCCTGAATTGGCATAATGGTGCTGTTCTTCTGTGGATACCATCATAAGAATTCTGTCAGGACCAATTCCCTGTTCTTTTAATCTGATAGCCCTGTCCACTGATGCTTCCCTGATTGTTATTGCAGTCAGGCAGATATCGTCGGGATCGATTCCTTTCCTTTTACATTTGTTTAAGAATCTTTCTGACTTTAGATGTTTCAACAGTTCTTCTGCATCCCTGAATTGCGGCATGGAAACAGGGTTGCCAAGATTTGTTACCTCAATATTACGGCACCCTGCAAAAATAAGCTCTTCAAGATAGAATTTTTTAGCTTCTGTGGAAACAAATTTTTCTTCATGTTGGAATCCATCTCGTACAGTAATATCACCTATGGTAATTTTTTTTGGCATGCGTGGAAAAATTTTCCAATAATCAAGTTCTGTCATTTTTTGTACTCCTTTTTTTAAATTATTAAATATTGGTTTGTTTGATTTTTTTAAACCACATTGCAATTCAACTTTAATGCGCTTCTTCGTAGCGAACGAGCGCTCAGTCACAAACATAAACTAGAATTTTTTACTTGTCAAATGTTTTTAAAAATAAATTTTAATTTATTTCCAGTAACCAGAAAT
>JAOZRI010000133.1 GCA_029940235.1 Desulfobacula sp.
AAAAAGATGGGTATCGCAGCCGAAGAGGTGTTGAATCAATGTCTTGAACGAACCAAGCCTGGAGCCATGGGGCTTATTGTACAGCCATTCTGGGGGCCTGGTCTTGATTATCCAGATGCCAAAGGTGCCATGATTGGTTTTGGCGATGTGCATACAAAAGATCATGTATACCGGGCAGTAATAGAAGGTTTGGGATTTGCTCTTTTTGAGGGTATGGGGAAAATTCAAGGCAAAACCGGAGTGAAAATTAAAAAAGCTGCTGTATCAGGCGGAGCATCTCAAAGTGATGAGATCTGTAAAATAACAGCAGATATTTTTAATGTTCCCATGGAAAAAGGTCAGACCCATGAAACTTCCGCCCTTGGGGCAGCTATTCTTACGGCAAAAGGTCTTGGATGGTTTGCCAATCTTGATGAAGCAGTTAATAATATGGTGCATGTAAAAAAGATTTTTGAGCCTGAGCCTGATAATGTCAATATTTATGAGGCATTGTATTCACAGGTTTATTCAAAAATGTATAAAGTTTTAAAACCTTTGTATTCACAAATTAGAGATATAACAGGATATCCAGCAAAATGAGAAAACAAAACAGAGAGGGCATACGTAATCAGAAGGTCACACGCAGTGCTGATTTTATTCCAGAGTGGAAAGAAAATATATCAGATCATCAAAGTTTCAGATCCATATTCAAGTGGGGGGCAAAAGATGAATTTAAAAATCCAAGCCAGGGATTTTTCAGTGTTATAAAACAGGAACTTGGACTCTCAGACGATGATTTTCAAACACCTTCTAAGCTTGGGGAGACTATTGTTGAAAACAGTTGTAAAACAACAATGAATCCTGAAGAAATAACCTTGTTTGAAAATATTGTGGGCAAAGAAAATTGCTTTATTGATACCTATGACAGATTAAAATATTCCACAGGCAAAGCCATGGAAGATATTTTTGATTTAAGAGAAGAAAAAATTGAAAATATTTCTGATATTGTTCTGCATCCTAAAAACAGAGAAGAGATACAAAAAATTCTTGAACTCTGCCATACAAAAAAGATTCCACTCCATGTTTATGGAGGTGGAAGCTCAGTTACGCTTGGGCTTTCCTGCCCAAGAGGCGGGGTTACTCTTGTTATGAATACCCATATGAACAAGATGATCAAATTCAGTGAAATCAACAGGACAATCACTGTTGAAGCAGGCATGATGGGCCCTGTTTATGAGGAGTTATTAAATAATGCCCCTGTAAAATTAGATGCCAACAATCAATATACAGGCGGGCATTTTCCCCAGAGTTTTGAATATTCAACTGTTGGAGGATGGGTGGTAACTCTCGGTTCAGGCCAGGCATCATCATATTATGGAGATGTATACGATCTTATTGTCAGCCAGGAGTATATTACACCAAAGGGAAGTTTTAAAACCCATGATTTTCCTGCAACTGCCACCGGCCCTAAAATTAATGATATCATGAAAGGCTCTGAGGGCTGCTTTGGCGTGCTGGTCGCTGTAACCATGAAAATTTTTAAATTCCAGCCCAAAAATTCAAAACAGTTTGCTTTTATGTTTCCAAAATTTGAAAATGCAGTCAATGCAGTGCGCCAGATAAGCCAGTCAGACTCCGGCATGCCGTCAATTTTTAGAGTTTCAGATCCTGAAGAGACTGATATTGCCCTGAAAATGTACAATCTGGATAAAAATATTATTGGTAAAGTCATGGGATTAAAAGGGCTCAAGCCTGGGTCAAGATGCCTTTTAATGGGGCAGACAGATGGTGATAAAGCTTTTTCCAATAATCTGTTAAAACAAATCAAAAAAATATGCAGCAAAAATTATGGCTCTAATTTAAGTGGTTATCCCATGCGAAAATGGTATAAAGGCAGGTTTTCAGACCCTTATATGCGGGATGCCTTAAATGATTTTGGCGTGCTTATTGATACTCTTGAGGCTTCTGTTACCTGGGAAAACCTTGAAAAACTATATCATGGTGTAAGAAATCATATTAAACAACACCCAAATACCATCTGTATGACCCATGCCTCTCATTTTTATGATCAGGGAACTAATCTCTATTTTATTTTTATTACAAAGATGGGCAATATTGATGAATTCAGAACATTCCAGCGCAGTATCATAGAAAAAATTGAAGAAAATGGCGGGTCCTTAAGTCATCATCACGGAGTGGGCAGAATGATGGCACCTTTGATGGAAAAACATCTTGGGAAAACCCAGATGGATGTATTAAAGGCATTAAAAAAACATTTTGACCCTCATAACATCATGAATCCAGGAGGTCTTGGTCTATGAGTTATAAATTTCAAAATAATAAAACGCCGGGCAATTAAAACCCGGTAGTGCCAAAAAGTTTATGGAAAAGAAAAAAATTTGACAGAATTTGAGACCCATAAAGGAGTTTAAAATGCAACCTGAAAAAACATCACTGATTTATTTCAGCCCTACTTCAACAACACAACTTATTCTCAAAGAGATAGCAAAAGGGATTGGAAAAGAGATTTCTTTAATTATTGATATTACAAGCCCATAGGTCCGCAATCAGCCGGCTCCTGAGTTTGATAATAGCGTGGTTATTATTGGTGCCCCTGTTTATGCAGGGAGAGTAGCAAAAGATGCTGCTGATTATTTTAAAACTATCAATGGGTCAGGTTCACTGGCAATTTTCCATATAGAGATGGTATGGGAGATAGTGCATTTTCCTTCATTAATGTCACAGATGATTGTGACGATTGTGGCATCTGTGTCGCTGCATGTCCTAAAAATGCAATTGATGAATCCAATGGCTATTCAACCATTGATGAGAATTGTATTTTTTGCTGCGCTTGTATTAAAGTATGTCCCCAGCAGGCAAGAAGCCTAAAAAATGGTCCCATCAGGGATAAGGCAAAATGGCTTAATGAAAATTGTGTCCGGAGAAAAGAACCTCAGACATATCTATCATGTAATTAAAAAAAATGGTTTATAAAATACAAAACAGCAGACAATTATTTGAGGATGGTCGCTCACAAGCAGCAGGACAGTTGCGTACTCATTGAAAATAGTACGGATTTCAGCAAGATCAGGAGTTGCAGGCGGGCATGACCAGTTTGCTTTATATTGGGAACAGCCATACCTACATTTTAAATTGACCCATTGTGCCAGCACAATCTCATCACTGCTAAAGGGTTGTATAGATTTAATACTATATTGTTTTCCTTTTTCATGCAGTAAAGCAAGGGTTTCATCAGATATCCCGCTATTGGAACGAAAAAATACAGACTCCTTTGGCTCAACAGTAAGTTCCAGATATTGAACATTTCTGGCACACCAATTGGCCTCATCTCTTTTTTTCTTATTTAAGAGAGCTGCCCTGCAACCATCACCAGCAGCATTACCAACACCATGAATCTGTTCTATTTCACAATCAGGGAACAAACCCATTACCAGAGCTTTTTCCCTGTCAACATGAGTTCCAAATGCTCCAGCAATTTTTACTGTATCAACCTTTTCAATCAGAGAATTGATCCCTTCAATGATATCATCACTCATCCTTTTCAGCCCGTCGGGTGTTGTCATGTGAAAAGTAATACGGGCCATGACATCTTCACCATATTTACACTGGGGATTCATGATGGATGAAGTGGCAATAACTTCCATGGTGTTCAGATTACAAAGATAGCCAGCACAGGTTGTGGTGCCTACATCAATGGCGATTCCATAGGCTTGTTTAACATTACCCGGTTGAATACGAATAACTTCTTTATCATTCCAGACGCTGACAGTCACTATCCAATCTTTTGCCCTTAATGTCGCCTTTCTGGAATTCTCTTAATCTTCCGATCATTTTAATCCCTTTGGTCTGTGCAATATTTTTATTTTGTAGAGCCATGTTTTAATCAATCCAGTGAGTTCTGGTTATAAATTTGAACCTTATGTGACCTGATAGTACAGGTGCATTCTGGGACATAGTTATTAAAATATTTTTATCATCATTTACAATTTATTTTAGTATTTAATCAGATAGAATGTCAAAGGGAAACCCATCAAAGCATGGCACCATTGATTTTTTTAAAATTTCCGGAAACTTTGAGCGTATGTCTCTGGACTTATGAATTATTATTATGATATAAAAATTTACACAGTGAATAACTGCCAAGGGCAGACTGGTCATTTCACCAAGTTTGCCCATAGCAAAACATGAAAGTCAAAAAATTGGGTTTGCAAAGGCTTTTATATATAAAAAAGGTTTGAAGGTTTATGAAAGGATACATCCAGGTTTATACAGGGAATGGCAAGGGAAAAACAACGGCTGCCCTGGGAGTTGCCATGAGGACAATAGGTGCAGGAGGAAAAGTTTTTATTGGTCAGTTTTTAAAATCAGGCAACTATTCTGAAATAAAAATATTGAAAAAATTCAAGGAGCAGGTAACGGTTGAACAATATGGTTTAGGGCGTTTTGTTAAAGGTTCTCCAGCACAAGAAGATATTGATGCAGGAAGAGATGGTTACAACAGTGTTGTACAGATCATTGAAAAGGGTGAATATGGCCTGGTTATAATTGATGAAGGGAATGTTGCTGTTCAATATAATATATTTTCTGAGAAGGAACTGCTGAATATTTTTAACAAAAAACCCGACCATGTGGAAATCATAGTTACAGGCAGAGGCGCCACTCAAAAAGTTATTGAAAAGGCAGATCTGGTTGTAGAGATGAAAGAAATCAAGCATTATTTCCAAAAAGGTGTCAAGGCAAGAATTGGAATTGAAAAATAATATTATGAATCCCAGATATTTAGTGCGATGGCTTCCTGCTCATCAAGTATCTCTTCAAGAATTTTAAGATCGGTCATGGGATTCATGATAACTGTTCTTAATACAACGACATCATGATCATCATCAAGGCAGGCTTTCAGGCGTGTCCTTGAGACAAAGCTTTTACCTGCTTCTCTTTGAATCCTCTGGATTTGTTTGTTAATATTATCCAGAATGGCATCAATATCCTGTCTCTGCTTTTTATCAGCATAATCTAACTTTTTTTGTATTTTTTCAGGGACAAACCTGTAGGTTAAAATATTTAATTGAGGTTTTGTAACAAGTTGGAAAACAGGTCTTTGTTTGATCATTTTTGCAAAATGCTGCGCTGTCTCTATTCCGTGTTCAATCATCAAAGCATACCCCCTTGAACCCATAATTTTAAGAGCTGAATCAAGGATCAGGGAATTGGCTTCCCTTGAACCTTCAAGGGTTTTGATTCCAAGGTCAACACTTCCGGGTCTGTTTACATATTTTGCATGGTAAACAATTCGGTCAAGGGCTTTAGGATCTTTAAAGTAAACCATGCCGGAACTCATGGGCATATAAAATTGTTTGTGGCAGTCAATTGTAACAGAATCTGCCTGTTCTATACCCTTTAAAAGATGGTAGTATTTTTCAGACAACAGTACAGGGCCTCCCCAGGCTGCATCCACATGGAAGTGAATTCCATGGATTTTGCAGATTTTTGCCAGTTCAGGAAGAGGATCAATAATGCCAGTTTCAGTGGCTCCTGCAATCCCTATAATGGCCATAATTTTTGTTTTTTTATCGGCCTGAATTTCCCTGATTTTATTTTTAAGTTTTACAAGATCAATGCTTCTGTTGGAATCAATATCCACGGGGATAATGTTTTCATGGCCAATACCCAATATGCCGCCTGCTTTTTTTAAGGAGTAGTGACCTCTTTTGGATACAAGCACCACAACTCTTTCAAGGCCATGGGCTTTTAAGGCAGCAAAAAGACCATTTTTTTCAATATTTTCAAAAGTTCCTTTTGCAGGGAATAATTTATTCCTTGCTATCCAGAGGGCAGTAAGGTTGGCAGTGGTGCCACCTGTTGTAAACACTCCAAGGGTAGTTTGTGTATTTTGGACATGGGTTCTATAGAAATTATCATCAAAGTTGAATACCATTCTGTGTATCTTGGCAAGAATCTGTTTTTCAAGTATAGATAAGACCTTTGAGGTTTCAAGTTTTATTACATTTTGATTTAAAGCAGCAGTGATGGCTTTTAAATGAACCATGAAAAAAGGGATGGCAGAGGTCATATGCCCGATAAAATAGGGGGAAGCAACATTAACAGCTCTTGGTGCAATCTCATCTATGATATCTTTTATTACATCGGCAAGTTTTTTCTGTGGATTTTGATTTATTGTTGTATCAGTATATTCTTCGGCCAGTTTGATCAGGCTTATCTCTTCTGTTACGCCCACATGTTTATTTAAAAAATCATGGAGCCCAAACAGAATCTGCTCCATATATTTTACAAGGGTCTGTCTGCATGTTTCATCTTCAGGTCTTAAAAATACCCTGTGAAGGGTACTCCTGTCTGCAACAAGAGCATCAGGTTCCTTTTTTATCCCCGTCATAAAAATCCTTAAGCATATTGTTTTCAAAGTTGATTAATAATTTATTCAAAGGCTGTTAACCGTCCATTGAATGCTATAGCAAATATTGAGATTAAAGAAAAGGTCTTGCAAAGGGGATGGAAGTGTGTAAATTTTAAATTTTTAAGGGTAAAAATTTATCCTTAATTTAAAATTAAAAATAACTTGAAAACAAAAACTTAAAAATTAAAAATTGACGGGAGAGAGAATGGAACTGCTTGAAAAAGATATTTTAACAAAGGTTTCAAAATATAGTCTTATAAGAAATGGCAGAATGATCTATATTGATTTACATCAGAGAATCCAGGGAAATCTGGCAGGAGCCT
>JAOZRI010000531.1:0-1158 GCA_029940235.1 Desulfobacula sp.
TAATTTTTCCGGCAGCATGATTTAAGCCTGCAACCATGAGCAAAGAGAGGTTGGCACCGAACAGGTAATTCTGTGTAATCACATTCAGCGTTTCCGGTATTCCCTGTCCACCGAACTCAGGTGCCTGGGCCGGCGCGAACCATTCACCACTTTCAAGCTGTAGCCAGGCGGCTTTAAATTCAGGCGGCATGGCAACGCAACCATTTTCAAAATGGAAACCCACCCCATCTCCGATTTTATTTGTCGGTAAAATCTCTTTGATGGCCAGATTTCGTGCTTCATTGACAATCATATCAATGACGGTTTTGTTGAAATCACTGAATTTTTCATGCCGACTAAGCTGACTGAGTTCAAATTGTTCATGAAGAACAAAATCAATATCTTTTCTATCTGCTATGAATTGAGCCATGTAATACCTGTTCTTTCAAAGTTCTTTTAAGCAATTTGCCTGAACTGCTTTTGGGAAGATCCGTGACCGCAATAAATTCTTTTGGCACCTTGAAAGGAGATAGATGAATTTTAAGATAAGCCTTCAGTTCTATTGGATCGATTGTCTGGTTCCGTCTTGGAATAATATAAGCCACTACCCGTTCTCCATATTCTTTATCAGGCAGGCCGATGACCGCACATTCTTCAATTTCATGGCGTTCATACAAAACTTCTTCGATTTCTCTTGGAGATACATTTTCTCCACCCGTAATAATCAACTCCTTGATTCGATCAACAATATAAAGGTAAGATTGATCATCCAGATAACCCACATCCCCTGAACGGAACCATCTTCCCCAAAATGCTTCTTTTGTATCTTCAGATCGATTCAGATAGCCCTTCATGATACCCGGACCTGAAATGCAAATTTCACCATTTTTGTTTTTACCAAGGTCATTTCCTTTACTATCCCGGATCTGTATTTCAACACCGTTTACAGGGGTGCCCACTGAACCCACCACATGCCGATAATAATGATTGTAGGTGACCATGGATGCACTCTCTGTCATTCCATAGGCTTCAAAAATATCCAGTCCGGTTCGTGTTTTCCACTCCCTGACCAGTTCTTTGGCCATGCTGGCGGCTGCAGAAAAGCAATACCGTACCGGTTTTAATTTTTCTTTCAGATCAGTTTGAGAGAGTAATCGGGTGTAAACTGTGGGAACAGAA
>JAOZRI010000531.1:1168-1835 GCA_029940235.1 Desulfobacula sp.
ATATAATTTTGTCACATCAAATGTTGTAATCGCATCCAGAAAAGCCGGCATATTAAAAGACGACTGAAGGACAAGTCCGCCACCGCTTAACACGGATGAATTCATAATATGAACCTGGGCAAAAACATGATTGAGCGGTAAAAAGCACAGCGCCCGGTCTGTATGCACGGATCTTTCATTATGTGCAACATTGAATGCAGAAACTTTTATATTCCAGTGGCTGAGCATCACACCCTTGGGAACACCAGTAGTTCCGCCTGTGTAAAGGATGGCGGCAGTGTCTTCCGGCTTTCTGTCGACGCTATTAAAAGTGTCGCATTCATCGGATATCAGGGTGGAATATTTTTTATCAAATGGTTCAGTAATCGTATGTTTTAGGAAGGATGTTTTGTCAATATCAGATAGTTTTGCCGTATCTGTAAACAGTATTTTGGGCTTACAATCCTCCAGAACAGGTGCCAGTTCGTTTTTTGTCATTGAATAGGGCAGGGTGACTGCCACAGCACCGGTTTTTAGAATACCAAAATAGTATGCAATCCACGAACATGAATTGGGAGCACATATGGATACATGATCTCCTGGTAATACTTCAAGTTGAGTTAGCAAGTCTGCGATTTGATCGGCTTGTGTATTCAATTGCCGGTATGTTAATTGGCGATTTTCATCA
>JAOZRI010000134.1 GCA_029940235.1 Desulfobacula sp.
AATAGTAATGTATAATATGTAATGTATGTTGCATGTTATATTTTTTAGGAGAATTACAATGCATAGAACCCAGATATATTTTGAAGAATCAATGCTTCAAGAGCTTAAAAAACAGGCAAATATGCTTGGTATCACCCTTTCCGCCTATATTAGACAAGTATTAGAGATAAACCTGTTAAAAGAAAAACAAGGTGAGACCAGGCTTGATTTTTCTGAATTTGCCGGTATGTGGGAAGATAGAAAAATTTCCAAGTCATCAATTAGAAAAGATGCCTGGAATCGGGAAGATGCCTGGAGATGATTATTCTCGATACCAATGTATTGATTGAAATACTTAAGAATAACAGTAAAACCATTAAAAAAGTAGAATGTTTTAATGAAGAAGTGGCAATATCATCTATTTCCACTATGGAATTATACTATGGTGCTATTAATAAAGCTGAAGTTATTAAACTTGAGAAATTTATTTATCTTTTCCAAACTCTGCATTTAACACAGGAAATATCCATGGAGTCCATACGGTTGATTAAAGCATTTGCAAAAAGCCATAATTTAAACATCCCGGACAGTCTAATCGCTGCCACAGCACTAAAATACCGTTGCAAACTATTCACTTATAACCTGAAAGATTTCAAGTTTATTGATAAATTAGAGTTAATATGAAAATGGAAAAATATAAATGCAATTAATAGATATTCAAGAGCTGATTAATGCAAAATTGAAATCTTCTGCTAAATCCATGGCTGAAGATGAAGCAAAAAAAGTGTTTAAATTGTTTAACATTCCTGTTGTTCAAGAAGAACAGACAAACATTGATACCAACAATATTCTGAATGCCTGTAATAAAACAGGTTTTCCCATTGTATTAAAAGCTGCTGGAACAAATATTTTACATAAAACAGAAGCAGGTTTAGTACAGGTCGGTTTAAACAATAAAAGCCAGGTTTTTGATGCTGTAAAAATAATGAAAAACAATGCAGGGGATAATATTGAAAGTTTCCTTGTCCAGCCTGTTATAGCCGGTAAAAGAGAGTTTGTTGCAGGCATGTTCAAAGATCCCCAGTTCGGGCCGGTAATTGTATTTGGTCTTGGCGGCATATTAACAGAAGCTTTAAATGATGTTGTTTTTAAGATTGCTCCTTTAAATGATGCAGATATAGAAGATATGTTTGACCAGATATCTGCACAAAAACTTCTTGATGATTTCAGGGGTGAGAAAAAGGTCAATAAAGATGCTGTCAAAAAAATTCTTAAAGCATTGTCAGATATTGCCCTGTCTTTCCCTGATATAAAAGAGATTGATATCAATCCTCTTATTATTCAGCCTGATGGCTCTCCAATTGCTGTGGACGGACTGATAGTTCTTGAAAAGGCCAGGGACACTGAAGTTGATAAAATCTATGATATTGATTTAACTGTTTTAGGCTCTTGCTATTATCCCAAATCTCTGGCTTTTATTGGTGCTTCTGCAACCCCTGGCAAATGGGGGCATATGCTGTTAACAAATACTCTGTCCCGAAATTATAAGGGAGAGGTTTATCTTGTAAATCCAAAGGGCGGGAAAATAGCAGGTCGTCATGTTTATAAGTCTGTCATTGATATTGAGAGAAATATTGACCTTGCTGTGGTTACTATTCCTGCTGATCGTGTCATTGATCTGATACCTGATTTGAAAAAGAAAAATATCAAAGGTATTTTATTGATTACTTCAGGATTCAGAGAAGTGGGAGAGCAAGGGGCACAATTAGAAGAAGAGTTGATGAAAATAGCATATGACGCTGGAATACTGGTTCTTGGTCCTAATACCATGGGAATATGCAATCCTCACATTGATTTTTACTGTAGCGCTGTACATGCCTATCCTCTTCCAGGATCAACTGCCCTTGTGTGCCAGTCAGGCAATATGGGAACCCAGCTTCTTGCCTTTGCAGTACAGCAGGACATAGGGATCAGGGGGTTTTCAGGTTCCGGTAATGAAGCCATGGTCACAATTGAAGACTATATGGAATCTTTTGAAGAAGATGAGCTCACAAAAATTGTAGTGCTTTATATTGAAAGTATAAAAAACGGTAAAAGATTTTTCAACAGTGCTGCAAGGATATCAAAACAAAAACCTGTGGTTGTATTAAAGGGCGGTAGAACCAGTACTGGAGAAAAAGCAGCCTCAAGCCACACTGGTGCCATGGCCTCGGATGCAAAAGTTTTTAATGCAGCATGTCGCCAGGCAGGGATTATCCAGGTGGATCAGCCCATGGAGCTTTTAGATCTCTCTGCTGTGTTTTCTTCTCTGCCCCTGCCTAAGGGGAAAAGAGTTGCCATTATGACCCTTGGGGGAGGCTGGGGTGTAATAACTGCTGATCTTTGTGCAGAACACGGTCTTGAAGTCCCGGAGCTTTCCTCAGATATTATAAAAAAGCTTGATACAATTCTGCCAACATATTGGAGCCATGGCAACCCAATAGATATTGTGGGAGAAAACGATCCAAATATCCCTAAGACCTGCCTTGAAGAACTTCTTAAATGGGATGGATGTGATGCAGTTATTCATCTTGGTATTCATGGAAAAAGAGTTCTTATAAATGGTATGGTGGAGTCAGTGCGCAGGGCTGATCCAGATATTGATGAAAATCAGGCACAGTTTTTAAAAGATTTAATATTAAATTTTGAAGATGATTATACTAGATACACTGCAAAATTAACTCAAAAATATAACAAGCCTGTTCTTGGTGTAAGTCTTTTAACCGATGAAAAGAGCAGAATCCTTTACAGACATGAAGAGTATGAATATAAAACAGTTTTTTTTCCCTCCCTTGAAAGAGCTGTAAAAGCACTCAGCGGGATGTGCACCTATAATGACTGGCTGGAAAAGAATTTGAATTCTTAATTAGGAAGTGGGAATAGTATGGATATAAATAAAAAAGAATTTTGTCTTATAGGGTGTGGAAGGCTTGGGATAAATCTTGCTGTATTTCTTTCAAAACAAGGGTTTACCCCCAAAGCTTTTTCAAGTAAAAATCTTGAATCTGCTGAAAAAGCCATTAAACTTACAGGTAAAGGCCAGGTGTATGATAACCCGGTAAAAGCAGTAAAAACATCTAATATTGTATTTATAACAACTCCGGACACAGTTATAGAGCCTGTTTGTGAAAATATAGCCAGCAATGACGGGTTTAACAAAAACAGCATAGTGTTTCACCTTTCAGGAGCTTTGTCTTCATGCATTTTAAAATCAGCAAAACAAAATGGAGCATATGTTGGCTCCATTCACCCCCTTCAGGCTTTTGCACCCTATGAGCCTGGGCAGGAATCACCATTTAAGGGAATTAATATCTCCATTGAGGGAGATGAGAAAGCAATTGAGCTTGGAAAAGAGATTGTCAATGCATTAAGGGCTAATTCATTTACCATTCCCACCGAGGCAAAAACTTTATACCACGCGTCTGCCGTTGTAGCATCAAACTATCTTGTGACCCTGGAGCATTTTGCCCTGGAACTGCTGAAAAACGCAGATCAGCCGGAAGAGAAAGCCTATGATATACTGGAGCCTCTTATTTTAGGGACTTTGAAGAATATCAAGGCAAGGGGTTGTATCAATGCCCTTACAGGCCCTGTGGCAAGGGGAGATGATGAAATTGTTTCAAGGCATCTTAAGGATATTGATGAAAAAATGCCGCAATTTTCAAAGCTTTACCGCATGCTTGGGCAATACACCCTTGATATTGCAGATCAAAGGGGTGAGATCTCTGAAGATGCCAGGCAAAAACTTGGTGATTTGTTTTAATTTTTTCTTATAATTTTTTTAGATCTTAAACAGGTTTAACTGCCTGCCTTCTTTTTTTAATTGAGCATTAGCTTTTTCAAGGTTTGCTTTGTTTGAGATGACAGAGATTCCCTTTTGGGTATCATCTATTGTAAAATACTTTTGGGCAATATCTTGAATTCTTTTTTTATCAAGCTGTAATAAAGAGTCCTTAAACTGCTGGCGAATATCATCATCAAGTTTTGTAATCCCTCGATAAAAGGCTTTCATGGCAGCAGGTCCTGGAGTCTCTGGCTTGTCTATTTCAGAGCAGACCTGTAATATGGCTTCTTTAACATCAGTCTGGGTATAATCACCATTTACTATATAATTACAGGCCTTTTTATAGACATCCAGGGTTCTTTTAATATGGGGATCTCTGTATGACCCAAATGAAAATATCCCCTCTTCACTGTTATAAATGGCAAAGCCGCCATAGGCCCCACCCTTTTCTCTTATTTCCCTGTGAAGATAGAGAGATCTGAGTATTTTGCTGATTACTGCAAGCCCGGGGGAATCTTCATGGGTAATGCCAACAGTTTTAAAAGATTGCCCAACAAAAGAGACAGAAGTATTGGTGAACCAGCCGTCACAGGGTAAATCCGTGTTAAATGATAAATCTGGAGTAAAAAAAGATATTTTGCCATTATCGGGCAGATTATCATGGATGGATCTAATTTTGGTTTCCGCTCTTGCAATGGGTTTAGCACCGCCAATTAAAGCAGGTTTGAAATTATTGAGTTTAAATACAGATTTGCCAATTGTGATAAGGTTGTTTGATAGAGTTTTAATAATTTTATCTGTATTGTTACCTGCATTGAGTTGATCTGTAAATTTTTTAATAAATTGATATTGGGCAATTCCATGCCAGAGTTCATTAATATAAGAAGCCTTTGAAAGATGTCTTGAAGCAAGAGAAATAGCATATCTATGACCTGTTGAAACAATGGAGGCTTCCATTCCTGCCTTGTATTGCAGCAAGAGGTTTTTTAATCTTTCAAAATCATTAAAACTATACTCCTCAATAAACTCTTTTATCAGATCAAAGAGTTTGTCAATATTCCGGTCCAAAGTTTTACCCTGAACAGCAAGAAATGAATGTGACTGGGCTTCTTTGGAAAAATAGGTTCCGGAAAAAGCAGATACAGATACTCCACCTGTATACAGATCCATGAATTCTGCATTTTTTTCATAGGAATTTTTCTTTGTCCCGGAGTTTGTAAATGCACTGCAAAAAAATGGAACAAGACCAAAAAGATCAGCAGGAATTGATCCTGCTCCCACGGGACAGGTAAAATAGAGAATGCCTGATGTTGCCTTGTCATAACAGGTGGAAAACTTGACACCCTTTATTACATCAGGTTTTATGATCTCTATTGAAGCAGGAATATCAGCAAGATCCAGGGTCGGTAAAATTGAAACATCTTCCTTCTGCTCCTGGAGTTTTTCAAGGGTTTTGGAATCTTTCTTGATCTGCTCTATATCCTGTTTTTTTAATTGTTTGAAAATATTTTCAAGCTCTTTTTTTGTCTCATCGATTGTTTTTTGTTCAAGATCTGCATCGGGCTCAAGAGTGAAAACAACTCTGTGGGGGTTTTCAAGAAAATAGTGTCTTAATCTCTTTTCAAGAAATTTCCCCTTTTCCAACTCCTGTTTTAATCTGTCCAAATCTTCATCAATATTTATGCACGACACAGGATCACCATCATGGATAAGGGTACTTGCAAAGGAAAGCAAGAGTTTTATACCAAATGGATAGGGAGTATTGGTGATCTCTTTTCTATGGAATTCAATCTGGTGAATCGCCGAGTCAATGAGATTTTTTTCAATTCCTTTATCAGCTATCTTTTTAATGGTGGAAAAAACAATAGCTTCCATTTTTTTAACCGATGATTTTGAAATATCCTTTAGACCACAGGCAAACATGGTGTCCCTGTTGTCAGAATCAAATCCTGTTGCATCTGATAGAGCAGAGCCAAGATTGGAGTCTATCAAGGCTTTTCGCAAAGGGGATGCTGCATTGGCAAGAAGTACCTGTTCTAAAATAGTTAATACAAGGATTTCAAAGGAATCTTTAACATCACATGTCAACCATGCCACACACGCCTGATACTTGTTTGATGCATCTTCAGGATCAGAATATGCATAGCCTTTAGTTTCTGTTCTCGGGCTTTCCCATCGAGGCTGGGCAGGAACTCTTGAATCTATATCAAGCAGATCAAATTTATCAAGCACTTTTTGGGAAATAAATGAGAGGTTTTCTTCTAAGGAGAGGTTTCCATAGGTATAAAAATATGAATTGGAAGGGTGATAATATCTGCCATGAAAGTCTTTTAACTCTTCCCAGCTTAAGTTTGGTATTTCTAAGGGTTCGCCACCTGAATTGTTTTTATAGGTGGTATCAGGATATAAAGAAGCAAGCAAAGACCTGCCAAGAACCTGGGAAGGTGAAGACATTGCACCTTTCATCTCATTATAGACAACACCCTTATACTCAAGTTCAAGTTTGTTATTATTTTCAAGCACTTCAAGGCGGTGTCCCTCCTGCTTAAAGCTTAATTCATCAATTTTGGGAAAAAAAGCTGCATCAAGGTAAACATCCATGAGATTATAATAATCTTTTTTATTCTGGGTGGAAAAAGGATACATTGTCCAGTCTGATGCAGTAAAAGCATTCATAAAAGTTGAAAGACTTCTTTTAATCATGGAAAAAAATGGATCACGGACATCAAATTTTTTTGAACCGCATAAAACTGTATGTTCAAGGATATGTGCAACGCCGGAAGAATCAGAAGGCACAGTTCTGAAAAATACACCAAATGTGTTTTCTTTGTCTTTATTTGCTATATGAATATGTTTTGCTTTTGTTTTGATATGTTCAAGCTCAACCATGACAGAGTCAATGGATTCAAGTAAAGTAACATTTTTGACA
>JAOZRI010000532.1 GCA_029940235.1 Desulfobacula sp.
CGGTTTCTAAATTCCGGACTGAATACTTTTTCAACAGCTTTTAAACCTTTGGAATCCACATCTGCTGATTGGGGGCCAAAACCTATAGTATTAGCACTCATCTGCCTTGCACCGGCATTGGAAGTCATTATTAAAATAACATTTCTAAAGTCAGCTGATTTGCCGTTATTATCTGTTAAAGTTGCATTGTCCATGACCTGTAAAAGAATATTATATAAATCCATGTGAGCTTTTTCAATTTCATCAAGGAGCAGAACACAGTGGGGATGTTTTCTTATATTATCGGTTAAAATGCCACCCTGCTCAAAGCCAACATAGCCTGGAGGGGCTCCAATAAGCCTGGAAATTGCATGTTTTTCCATATATTCACTCATATCAAATCTTAAAAACTGGACACCCATATGATGGGCAAGCTGCTTTGCAACTTCAGTTTTACCTACACCTGTCGGGCCTGTAAAAAGAAAAGATCCAATGGGATGATCAGGTAATGCAAGACCTGCTCTGGATCGTTTAATGGAAGTTGTAAGAGTTTCAATTGCATCATCCTGTCCAAATATAACCTTAAGCATTTTTTTTGGCAGAGAAGCAAGAGAGGTTTTGTCTTTGGAAGTAACACTTGACACAGGCACTTTGGCAATTTTGGCAACAATTTTTTCAATGTCTTTGGGGCTTACTATTTTACGTTTACCTTTTCCCCTGAGCCGAAGATAAGCTCCTGTTTCATCAATAACGTCAATGGCTTTGTCTGGCAAAAGCCTGTCATTGATATATTTATCAGAAAGGTATGCAGCAGCTTCTATGGTCTGGGCAGTATATTTAAGACCATGGTGTTCTTCATAATATGGTTTAAGTCCAAAAAGAATTTTTGTTGTCTCTTCAATAGTGGGCTCTGGAACTTCAACTTTCTCAAACCTTCGAGAAAAGGCACGATCTTTTTCAAAATGATTTTTATACTCTTCATAGGTTGTTGTACCAATACATTTTATATCTCCAGACGAGAGAGCAGGCTTTAAAATGTTTGAGGCATCCATGGAGCCGCTGCTTGTCGCTCCCGCTCCCACCACAGTATGAATTTCATCTATAATGAGCAGGGCATTTTCTTTGGATTCAAGGGCATTGATAACATCTTTGAGGCGCTGTTCAAAATCGCCTCTATATTTTGTCCCTGCAAGCAGAGTTCCCATATCAAGGGAATACAATTCACAATTACTTAAAAGGTCTGGCACAAGTTGATCATTTATCTGCAGCGCAAGGCCTTCGGCAATTGCTGTTTTCCCAACTCCAGGATCACCCACAAGAATAGGATTGTTTTTTCTTCTGCGGCACAGAATCTGCATAAGCCTATCCATCTCATTAACTCTTCCAATGAGTGGATCTATTTTTTTATCTTTGGCTTTTTTCAACAGATTTGTTGTAAACGTCTCTAAAGGGTCTCTCTTTTTTTGCCGCTTTGTTTTTTTGCCTACCTGTTTTAACCCTCTCTTATTGGGTTTTCCAGAAATATTGGATTTTTTTCCAACAGGTGCTGTATGTGAAATATATTTTAGTACATCAAGACGGGTAATGCCTTCTGCTTCAAGGTAAAATGCAGCATGGGAATCTTTTTCCTGGAAAATGGATGCAATTATATCTCCAAGATTAACTTCAGTTTTTTCAGCTGATCTTGCCTGGTTGATGGCCCTTTGTATCATTCGCTGAAACCCTATGGTCTGCTGCAGGACATATTCATCTTTTGTATCAATTTTACTTAAATTTTTATCAAAAAATTTTTCAAGTTCATCTTTTATCTGTTCAGGGCTTCCACCACATTCTGCAATTGTTTTGGCACCTG
>JAOZRI010000533.1 GCA_029940235.1 Desulfobacula sp.
GCTGCCCAGGGAAAAGTCTTTATTGGAGGCTCCATTGGTGCCAGGGGCATGACCATGACTAAAAGAAACCCGAGATTTGAACCTCCTGAATTATGGGTGCTGGGAACAGCAGGAGATTATTTCGGAGAATTCATGGCAGGCGGTATTGCTGTTATCTGCGGTCACAATGCCCCGTTTCCAGATGAAATACTTGGTCACAGGCCTCTTGTGGGAATGGTGGGGGGCAAAGTATTTGTTCATGGCAAAGTTCAAGAATTTTCACAAAAAGATGCAAAGCTTTCTATAATATCTGATGATGAGTGGAACTGGTTTATTGCCAACCTGGAAGATTTCTTGAAAAAGATAAATAAAAAGGATCTGTTAAAATCATTTTCCCAACGTTCCCAGTGGCAGCTCATTGAATCAAAGACTCCGCAGGAAAAAGCAATAGGCTCTGAAAAACCAACCATGTCCCGCTTCAGAGAACAGGTGTGGGATAAAGAACTTGGCCGTGGCGGTCTAATCGGAGATCTAACTGAAATGCAAAAAGGAAGCATTCCTGTAATTACCAGGGGTGAACTGAGAAGATATGTGCCAATATGGGAACAGGGAAAATACAAGGCTCCTTGTGAGGCAGCATGTCCCACAGGCATTCCTGTTCAAAAAAGATGGGATATGGTACGTCTTGACAATATTGACGAGGCCATAAGTATGGGACTTGAATATACACCTTTTCCTGCAACAGTGTGTGGATATCTCTGCCCAAGCCCCTGCATGGCATCGTGTACCAGAAATGCAAATTACATGGTTCCAATTGATATAAGGCTTCTTGGAAAAGCCGGAGAAAATGTTCAACTACCTAAGCCAGAACAAAAGAGTAATAAAAACATTGCTGTTATTGGTACTGGCCCTGCCGGTCTCTCAGCTGCCTGGCATTTAACTTTAAAAGGTTATGGAGCTTCTTTATTTGATACAGGAGACACCATTGGAGGAAAAATTTCTTCCATTATTCCTGACTCCAGAATTCCAAAAGAGACACTTGAAGCAGAACTTGACAGAATTAAGCAGTTAATTCCAGACATTAATTTACATCAGACCATTGACAGCAATAAATTTGCACAAATCAAAAAAGATCATGATTTTACAATTATTGCAGCAGGAGCAAAAAAACCAAGATCTCTGCCCATTCCAGGTATTGAAAAAGCCATATTTGCCAATGACTTTCTTGAACAATCAAAAAAAGATAACATTGACCCCGGCAAAGATATGGTCATAATCGGTGCCGGCAATGTGGGTTGTGATATTGCCACAGAAGCCCATCGTCTTGGTGCCAAAAATATTACCATGATTGATGTTCAAAGACCTGCTGCCTTTGGTAAAGAAAGAGATGATGCCGAGGCAATCGGGGCAAAATTTCAATGGCCCTGCTTTACAAAAAAAATTACCGATAAGGGTGTGGAACTCCAGGATGGTGAATTCTTAAAGGCAGATACAGTTGTAATTTCCATTGGAGATATTCCAGATCTTGATTTTCTTGATGAAACTATAAATGTTGAAAATGGATTTATCCATGTTGATGCATATCATCAAACCTCTGACAAAAATGTTTTTGCCATAGGCGATGTTGCAGGGCCAGGCCTTATAACAGATGCCATTGGAGCAGGAAAAAAAGCAGCCCAAAATATTGATTGGATTATTCAGGGAAAAAACCTTGCCGATGATAAATCGTTGCCTCAAATTGATAAACAGCGTGTCAACCTTGAATATTACAACCCTTTAAAGATTGCTGACAATATTACAGATTGTGGTGCTGATTGTGCATCCTGCGGGCAATGCAGGGATTGCGGTAT
>JAOZRI010000534.1 GCA_029940235.1 Desulfobacula sp.
TTAGGCGCTTATCAGCGCCACATCGACAAAGTTTTGTCGATTATTTATTGTCGATACAATTATGCTGCAATTTTTAAAATGTTAAATATTTCCTGCATTTCTGATTGAATATTTTTATAATGAGAATCTATCTCATAAATATTTTTTGATAGTTTGTTTACCACCCTTTTTTCGGCTCCGGCAAGCAATGGAACAAGGATTTTATTTCGGAGTATTAGAAATGCTGTAATTGATTGTAAACCATTTTCAGTAGTTTCGTATCTATGGGATTTCCCAATTCTTCGAACCAACTTTTTACCTCTGAACTTTTTTAAATCATAAGATGCTTGACGAGAATGATATTCAGATGTTTTCAGAATTTGCCTGACCAGTTCAGAAAGTTCAGATGCTGTGAAGCCATACGGATTTATTGAAAGGGCAATCGCCGCCTCCATCACTGCCCTTATCCGAGGTTTATTGACATCCAAACCACCGACCCGGATAGAACCTACTTTTGATGGAAGTGGCCATTCATCCAATTTTCCTGAATCAATAAACGAAATATCCACGCTGCGCAAAACAAAAAGAAATCTTGCCAGGATTTTTTCCAAGGCGATTACAATATCTGGAAACCTATCAATAACTTTGCCACAGCGGAGATCTGATGTGTTGTGTGCCATTGCTTCGATTCGAAGTACATGTGCTCCTTTGCTATAAATTTTTACGGTTAGTTTTCTAAAATTGATTTTGAAAACGGTCATGTTAAAAGTTAACTTTTCAACTACTACTTCAATTTTAGGCGGATTACCTTTTGAATCTTTTTTATACGGTCGATTTTTATAACCGAAGATGGTTCTAACCGTCTTTATATCAAGCGGAGCACGGGTCCGGTCAATAACACTTTCAAAAATCTGATCCAGGATACGCCCACGAGTAAAAAGAAGATTACGGCTGTATTCTGCCTGATATACCGAGTAGGAATAATGAAATCCAGTCTTTTTTTGTTCATCCAGAGTCAAGGCAAAACACAGACAAGCACTGTAAATCCAACGCTCACAGACTTGCACCAGGCGCCCTACAAAGCTGTTGGCTTTCATGGTATCTGCTATATGGGACAAGCCTGGAACGTTGGAAACTTGTGTAAAGCAATTTCCTTCTTTTATGAAAGGTATCTTTTTCTTCTCAGCCTGTTTTGCAATATATTCATGTCCATTTAATATGATCTGAGAACTAAAAGGTGGATGGGGGCAAAACCTTATCACTACATGCCCCCATTCGGGATCCATGATATGAAAAAAATAATAGTTAACATATGGTTGGGGCACTTTTCTACGGATATCCATTCCACCGTTGTCAAAGAGTTTGATATCAAAAACGGGAGCAGGTGCCTTACCGACAAGTATACAAAAAACTCCTCGAAAATTTGGATTACTCGGAAAATATGGTTCTGCAATTTTATGCTTTCTTTCTTTTGCCTGGCAATGAATTAATGGAATCCCATATTTCGCTGCATTGGCATGAATTCTTCTACTGAATCGACCTGCAAAACGCATGAGCTGTGAATTATTAAGATTATCATCATTTCCCATTAACATACGCCACCAAAAACGAAAACCACCTGGAGATTGTCCCAGTCGAAAATAGGCATTAAGTACTATTCGGTCCACACTGTCATATGTCCCATCAAGATAATCCATATATTGTTCGGAAAATTTATCCTGCATTTTCATGTGATATCTCCTTTACCTACGTTGTTAATAAGTAAATGTCAGAATATAAGAAATCTCATTTTATATCAACTGCCCTGAAAGGGCCCCTTTTTCCAAGTGAAGTCTTGGAAAAAGCGTAG
>JAOZRI010000006.1 GCA_029940235.1 Desulfobacula sp.
CAAAGTAAGGGCACTTGGGCCAAATAAAAAACTTGTAAAAGACTATAATTAATAAGGGTAAGTTTATGGATACCTGTATAAATAAAATCAGGGAAATTTCTTTGGAACTTCTGGAGAAAAAGAAAGTTAAAAAAGTTATTGGCTTTGCAGAAGGAACCATACCACTTTCTAGCACCCCTGTTGCTGTTACAACAACACAAGATGTAGAAAAACTTGTTTTTAATTCAACATGCTCACTTAACCTTGCCAATTATATTAGAAACCAGAAAGGTAAAATCGCAATAATTGCCAAAGGGTGTGACTCAAGAAATGTCGTATCTCATATTGTTGAAAATCAGATAAAAAGAGAAAATATATATATAATTGGTGTTCCTTGTGAAGGAATGATTGACAAAGCAAAAATTGAATCTCTATTTGAAGATGATATAATCTCTTTTAATGAAGATGGACAAACTTTGAATATTACTTCTTCTTTAAAAGAAGAGACCTTAAATAAAAAGGATTTCTTAAGGGATAACTGCAAGTTGTGCATGCATAAAAATCCTGTTGTGTATGATGTACTGGCAGGTGACCTGGTAGAAGAATCAAAACTTGATAATCCATATCCTGATGTTGAAAAAATTGAAAATATGGACCTTGATGCAAAATGGGAATATTTTGAGAATTTAACTAAAAACTGTATCAGATGTTACGCCTGTAGAAATGCCTGTCCCATTTGTTACTGCCCCACCTGTTTTGTGGATGAATCAGGCCCGCAATGGGTTGGAAAAGGGCAGAATAAAACCGATGTAAATACATTCCATTTTTTAAGGGCATTTCATTGTGCGGGGCGATGTACTGACTGTGGTTCCTGTGTTGAAGCTTGTCCAATGGATATTAATGTCAGGGACTTTACAAGAAAACTCAATAAAGATTCTCTGGAAATGTTTGGCTGGGAAGCAGGACTTGATATAGATAAACGTCCGCCCCTTGACGTATTCAGTCCCGAGGATCCCGATGATTTTATCAAATAATCGCTACTGGCGGTCTTTATCGGAAAATTGCCATAATACCCTGAAGGGCAGAAACTAAAACATGAAAGTAACGCCATTGGCGTGTAAAAATTTTTATATAAGAATAGATGGAAAAGGGTAAATAATGAAATTTATAACTATTGATAAAAAAGAGTGGGACAAAGGAATAGAAAAATCCAAGAAAAGCTATGATCTTTTCGGTCCTGTTAAAGATAAAAACGGTTTTTTTATCAAAAAACTTGAAAATAATACCTTGCCACAAATGGAGTATCATGACTCTGTTATGTCTGCAAAATCAGTGTTGTTTCCTCAAACTGAAAAAATTCTTGAGACAACTCTTGATGAAACTCAAGTTGATCATCATATAATGAAAAGAGCTAAAACCGATTACTCTCCAAGGGCAGTTGTGGGAATCAGACCCTATGATGCAAAGGCAATGCAGATTTTAAATCTTAATTTTGATACAGATGAATATAAAGATCCATACTGGTGTGATGCCTATGCTGCAACAACTTTTATCGGTCTTGGCATTAACAAGCCTGGTCCCTGTGATTTTTCCACTTCCACTGGAACAGGACCTTTTAATGAAGATGGTCTTGATGTCCTTCTTGCTGATCTTGATGACAAATATCTTGCCAAAGTACTTACAGATAAAGGTGAATCTTATTTAAGCTCATGTGGGTTTGTTGACACAGCCGATGACAAGGAAAGCCAGGTTCTTTTCGATATTTTAAGAAAAGAGGCTGAAAAAAATATTGTTTCCAATATTGATACAGACAAATTAAAAGATAAAACCATTCTTGAACTCCATGAAGCTCCCTTCTGGGACGATATTGCATTCTCCTGTATTAACTGCGGAACATGTACATATGTGTGTCCTACCTGCTGGTGTTTTGATATTCAGGATGAGACAAAGAGAAAAACTTCCACAAGAATCAGAAACTGGGATACCTGCATGGCACCACTTTTTACAAGTCATGCTTCAGGGCATAATCCCAGAGATGCAAAGACCCAGAGAGTAAGGCAGAGATTTATGCATAAACTAAAATATTTCTTAGATAAATATGATAAGGGAATCATGTGTGTGGGATGTGGCAGATGTGTTAAATTCTGTCCAGTGAATATAGACATACGTGAAGTTTGCAATAAAATGAATTCATACGAAGTTGCAAAATAAAGGAGCAAACATGAAAAATCCCTATATACCCTATCCAGTGCGCATTGATGATATTGAAATTGCAACTGAAGATAAATCCCTAAAGACATTTAAATTTGTTTTTTTAAACAAGGAAGATGAACAAAAATTTTCCTATCAGGCTGGACAATTTGCAGAAATTTCCATTCCAGGAGTAGGAGAAATTCCAATCGGAATAGCATCATCTCCTGTTGAAAAAGGTTTTATCAAATTTACAGTTTTCAGAACCGGTGTAGTTACATCCCATCTTCATAATATGAAGGTTGGTGATATTCTTGGTGTCAGAGGCCCTCTTGGCAACTGGTATCCATGGGACAAACTTGAAAATAAGAATGTTGTTATAATCGGAGGTGGGTTTGCCTTTACAACTTTACGATCATCTATAATTTATATGCTTGACCCTGCCAATAGAGATAAATTTAAAAATATTGATGTCGTCTATGGTGCAAGATCGCCTGGTATGCTTTTATATAGAGAAGAACTTTTTGAGTGGGAAAAACGTGATGATATCAATATGCATATAACAGTTGATGGAACTGATGACAAGACATGGAAATACCATACAGGATTTGTACCTACAATTGTTGAAGAAAATGCTCCCAAGGCAGATGAAGATACCTATGCAATAATCTGCGGTCCTCCAATTATGATTAAGTTCACCCAGCCTTCACTTGTAAAGCTCGGGTATAAAGAACACCAGATAATAATGTCCCTTGAAAACAGAATGAAATGCGGGATTGGAATGTGCGGCAGATGTAATATTGGCAAGGAACTTGTTTGCAAAGACGGCCCGGTTTTTACTCTTGAACAGCTTAATATGACTCCAAAAGAGTATTAAGCCAAAAGAATAATAAAACTGACTGATTTTATATTGACAAGTAACCATTTCATAATATATGTATATGTCTTGAAATGGAATAGAAGCTAAGACAGAATGTCTTAAAGTGATAGTAAAGATAATAATTTACAGGAGGTAAGTTTAAATGGCAACTATTGATTTTGAAGGTAAATCTTTTGAAATAGATGAAGATGGTTTTCTTCTTGATTACAATACCTATTGTGAGGAGTGGGTTGGTTATGTAAAAGGTCAGGAAGGAATTGATGAGATGGGAGACGAACACTGGAAACTTATAAAAGTTCTCCAGGATTATTATGAAAAAAATGGTATTGCACCAATGGTTCGTGTTCTTTCCAAGCTGACCAAGTTTAAACTTAAACATATTTATGAACTCTATCCTTCAGGTCCTGGAAAAGGTGCATGTAAAATGGCTGGTCTTCCAAAACCAACAGGATGTGTATAATATAAATATTAAATCAAATATTTGTATTTAAAATTTTAAAAGCTCTGCATTTATATGCAGAGCTTTTTTAAATTTGAAAGGAGTGAATAATATGCCTATAATGGATAAAATCAATAAAACAATCCTTAATAATATGCAGGTTGATTTTCCCATTGCTTCAAGGCCCTATAAAATTATTGCTGACAAACTTGGAATTCTCGAAGATGAATTAATCCAAAGAGTCAGACAGATGAAAGATGATATGCTCATAAGGCGTATTGGCGGAAATTTCAGTCCTGACAAATTAGGATTTTATTCAACTCTTTGTGCTGCAAAAGTCTCTTTAGATAAAGTAGAATTATTTACAGATACAGTTAATGACTATCCAGGTGTAACCCATAATTATAGACGGGATCATAAATTTAATATCTGGTTCACGTTTATTGCTCCTTCAAGGCAGATAATCCAGGAGAGCTTAGATCAGATTTCAAAAATAACCGGGGTCAACAATATCCTCAACCTCCCTGCAACCAATGTATTTAAAATCAGTGCTAATTTTAAGTTATGAAAGCTGTAAAAGCTGCCCTGATAGTTCAAAACTGTATTGCAGGTGATTTTAATCAAAATCTTGCTTCAACTCTGAATTTAATATCCCGGGCTGTAAAAAAAAAGGCGAAAATAATTGTTTTCCCTGAAATGAATCTGACCGGTTATGTTTCAGGTACCCAGATTATTTCCATCTGCAAACCTGCAGATCAAGATTTAATTAATAAATTTTCAAATATTGCCAGAAAACAGAATATAACTATTTTAGTTGGTCTTGCTGAAAAAGCAGCAAAAAATCAAATATTTGCATCACATTTGATTTTTTACCCTTCAGGCAATAATTCGATATACAGGAAAATACACACATCACCATTTGAACAGAAGTATTTTACTAAGGGAAATGAGATAGAAGTTTTTAAATCACATGAATTTAATTTTGGCATACAGCTTTGCTATGACGCCCATTTTCCTGAGCTTTCAACTGCCATGGCTTTAAAGCAGGCTGATATAATATTTATCCCCCATGCATCACCCCGGGGAAACTCCAGGGATAAATATAATTCATGGGTGCGGCATTTAAGGGCCAGAGCATATGATAACTCCGTTTATATTGCTGCATGTAACCAGACAGGTGATAACTTAAAAGGACTTATATTCCCAGGTATAGTCTTGTTTATTGGCCCGGACGGTAATGTTATTTATAAATCCATTGAGCAAAAAGAAGGGATACATATAATCAATATTGAACAATCTGCACTGGATCAGGTCAGATCACATAAGATGAGATATTTTCTCCCTCAACGGCGCAGCGACCTTTTTTAATTAAAAATTCAAAATTAAAACTTAAGAATTATATAGACCTATCTGCTTATTTTCTCATTCATGTTCTGAATATAGGCATCTTTTAAAGCTTGATAGGGATCAAGGGCGGCTTTTTTCAAAGATTCATAATCACCAATGTGAAATGAAGTATAGTTAACCAGATCCAATGCCCATAAGCCATAGGAAAGTTCTGAAGATTTTATATAGTTAACAGGAGCAAGAAAATAGTCTCCTGCAAGTCCAATTGAATCTCTTAAAGTTGAAGGACCAATTAATGGCAGTACAAGATAAAATCCATTGTCAATGGACCATGAGCCTAAGGTCTGTCTGAAATCTTCTTTAGATGTATTAAGGTTAAATTGGTTTTGAGCAACCTGACTAAAACCTGCCACACCAATTGTTGAATTAATTAAAAAAATTTCAACTTCAGTCCCGGCTTCCTTGACTTTACCCTGTAAAAGATTGTTAACAAGTCGTACAGGAAACAGAAGGTTTCTAAAGAAGTTATCAACTCCTTTACGAATACAAACAGGTGTAAGAGCCTTATAAGCACATGTGACAGGTTTTAAAACCGCAGTGTAAAAAACGTCATTAAAATAATACATAAAAAAGTTATAAGGATATAAGGGGTCTGCAATACTCAAAGGTTGTTCCTGGTTGTCAAAATCGTCAAGAAAATCATCTTCAAACTCTTCGTTTAAGTCATCTTCAATTGGTGTGGGCTGAGTATTGATGGCAAGCAAAATTGTAGCATTTTTGCTTGTACCAGGTATTTCATATAAATCATATTGAAAATCTTCAGATATGATTGGTTTGATATCTTGATGGTCGCCCTGGGCATAAACAGTTGTATTAATAGAATAGACAAGGAGAGCAGTAATAAAAACTAAAAAACAATATCTTTTTTTCATATTTTCCTCAGCTTTCAGGTAAAAGAACCATAAACAACTATTTGAGATCTCTATTTTTTATCCATACTAAAAATAAATTTTCTTACAATTGATTCTATATCAAGCGATGATTCAGTATTATATATTTCCTCTCCTGACGCAAGTATAATATCCGAACCGCCGGGCATGATATCTATATATTTCTGCCCTATAACACCAGATGTTTTAACCGATGCAATAATATCCTCACACAGTGTAATATCTTTATAAATACTGAATTTCACCTTGGCAAGCAGCTGTTTTTTATCAATACTCACATTGGAAACAACACCTATTTTTACCCCTGCCATCTCTATTCTGGCCCCTTTTTTAAGCCCTGTAACTGAACTGAAAAAACCATACACAGTATAATATTTATCTTTGCCAAAATTTACGCTGCCAAGATTAACAAACAGGTAAAGAGAGCATAGGATACCAATAATAACAAAAAGTCCTACATAGAATTCAGTTTTCCGCCTGCCCATATATCTCTCCTTTTAGAATTTTTCGCCCCTGATAAAATTATTTACTGTTTTGCTGTGGGAATTGAGCAGATCCTCTTTTGAACCCTCAAATTTGATAATTCCATTGTCCAGCATGGCAATACGTTGAGTAATTTTAAAGATTTCAGGAATAGCATGTGTAACAATTACAGCAGTAAATCCAAATTGCTCCTGGTACTCCTGTATCATTAAATGTACATTTTTTTTTCTTACAGGATCTAAACCACTTGTTGGCTCATCAAACAATACAATTTGCGGATCTATTACTAGCGCCCTTGCAAGGGCAACACGTTTTTTCATGCCACCTGAGAGCTGGGCAGGAAATTTATTTTGAGTTCCTGTTAATCCCAATTGTTCCATACGTGTCAAAACCATCTCTTTTATCTGATTTTCAGGAAAACTTGAATTTTCCATTAAAGGCAATGCAATATTATCATAAATGTTCATAAAATCAAATAATGCATTATCCTGGAACATATAGCTCAATGTTTTTTGAAACTCTTTTTTCATATTAGATGTTAACTGGCTCAAAGGTTTTCCCTTAATAAATATCTGCCCTGAATCCTGCTCCATAAGTCCTATAATATGCTTGAGCAATACAGATTTTCCACTACCGCTTTTTCCTATAATGACAGTAATTTCTCCTTTATAAATAGACAAATTAATATCTTTTAAAACATAATTGGTTCCAAAACTTTTTGCAATATTACTAAATTGTATAAAAGGTGTTGTCATTGTTTAAACCAGAAAAAATGTAATAATATAATCAGAAATAAAAATAGCTATACAGGAGAATACCACAGCATTAGTTGTGGATAAGCTTACACCCCTGGCTCCAAAGCCTTTGAACAGATGGGTATAAAATCCTTGATAACAGCATATGGTGGTTACAATAACAGCAAAAACAAAAGCCTTGTAAAATCCACCTAATATATCATTTACATTGACACTTGAGAAAACAGTATCCATGTAAACATATTTATTTATTCCCAGCATGAGAGAGCCTGAAACAAATCCACCCAAAAGTCCCAGGATATTAAATATTGCCGTAAGCAGGGGAAAGCTTATAAAAGCTGCAATAATTCTCGGGGTAAACAAAAAACGGACAGGGTTTATATGCATGGTTTTAAGGGCATCAATCTGCTCAGAAATACGCATGACACCAATCTCTGCTGCCATTGCTGAACCTGCTCTTGCTGTAATCATGATGGCTGTAAAAACAGGTCCTAATTCAGTAATCAATGTGATTGCCACAGCAGAACCAAGAGCAGCCTCAGAACCAAATCGAAGCAAAGCATGATAACTTTGAAGACCCAGCACCATTCCTGTAAAAAAACCAGTTAAGGCAATGACAAAAATAGATTTACTTCCAATAAACCATGTGTGGTCAATTATTTTATTAAATTGAAAAGGTAAAACAAAGATATTTTTTATCCCGGTTAAAAAGAAAATCACTATCCTGCCAAGTGCTTCAACAAGCTCTATATTTTTCGCACCAAATTTTTCAATGATTTTAGATACCATGATGGATATTTATATATCTTTTACATTGAAAAAATTCAAGATTCAATTTAAAATAGAGAGACATTAAAAAAGAGGCTTTCAAGAAAAAATATTCTAATTTTAACAAAAAAGAAATAAATATGACATTATCATCAAATATTCTTGGCATTGACATTGGTTCCGTATGTATTCATATTGCTCTGGTAAATCAAAATAGCAATCTTATACATACAGATTCCATTCATCATCATGGAGAGATCAAACAATGCCTCTCTACCCTGATAAATAAAATTAGTATCAATGAAATAAATTATGTGGCTGTGACCAATGCGACATCTTCTTATATAAATGCACATAAATCCTATGATGAACAATTAACCATCATTAAAGCAGCAAAATTTATACATGAAAAATTTGATGGAATCCTGCATATAGGTGGCGAAAAATTCTCTTTAAGTAGATTTAATTTTCAAGGAAAATATCTTGGAGCCAAGCACAATACTTCCTGTGCTGCCGGGACTGGAAGTTTTCTTGACCAACAGGCCAGAAGATTAAATCTTTTGGCAGGTTCTGAAGAACTCAGCAAAAGAGCCTTTTTAAATTCAAAAAAAATTCCACATATTGCAACCCGGTGTGCTGTTTTTGCCAAAACAGATCTTATTCATGCCCAGCAGGAGGGTTATGATATTGAACAAATCTGTGATGGTTTGTGCCATGGACTTGCAAAAAATATTTCAAATACTCTTTTTACAAACAAAAATATTGGGAAAAAGATTATTTTTTGCGGTGGTGTTGCGTCCAATATATCTGTTAAAAATCATCTTGAAAGTATCACTGACTATCAATTTGTCACAGATTCATATTCAAACTCTTATTGTGCAATCGGGGCTGCTTTATCTCTTTTGGATGAACTGGTATCAAAAAACAATATTAAGAAAAAACACTATTTCTCTTTAAACGATTTTTTTCTTTCATCAAAAAAAGAAGATATCCCTCTATACCCGGAACTTGAACTTAAACTGTCTAAATACCCCGATTTTCAATGTTTTTCTTCTACGATTTCACATGATGTTGAAATAGATATCTATCAAGACCCTGATACCGTTAATATCAGGCAAGGATATCTTGGTATGGATGTAGGATCAACAAGCACAAAAAGTATCCTCATCAATCAAGATGGATTACCCATTGCAGGTTTTTATACTAAAACAGCGTCAAAACCTGTAAAAGCCGTGCAGAAAATATTTAAGGCCTATGATCAATTCTTTCAAGATTATGAAATTAATATTAACATCAAAGGTTGTGGAACCACAGGCTCCGGAAGAAGAATAAGTGGTAAAATAATTGGTGCTGATATAGAACCAGATGAAATTACAGCCCATGCAACTGCTGCTGTTAATTTAAATGCCAATGTAGATACAATCATTGAAATTGGTGGGCAGGATGCAAAATTTACCCTGCTAAAAAATGGTATGGTAACTTCATCTTTCATGAACAGTGTGTGTGCTGCAGGAACTGGAAGTTTTATAGAAGAGCAGGCTTTAAAACTTGACTGCCCTTTGTCTGAATATTCTCAGCGTACGCAGGGTGTTTCTTCTCCCATGGCAAGTGATAGATGCACTGTGTTTATGGAGAGAGATATTAACTATTATTTTGCCAACGGATATACTACAAATGAAATATTAGCCTCTGTTTTGCATTCTGTCAGAGATAATTATCTTACAAAAGTTGCAAATATCGCAAAAATTGGTGACTGTATTCTTTTTCAAGGAGCAACGGCAAAAAACAGAGCACTTGTTGCAGCTTTTGAACAAAAATTAAACAAACCCATCCATGTATCAAAATATTGCCATTTAACAGGAGCCCTCGGTGTTGCACTATTGTTAAAGGAAAAACAGATCCAACAATCTGATTTCAGGGGATTTGATCTGTACAGGCATAAAATTCCTATTCGCCAGGAAACCTGTAAATTATGCACTAATCACTGCAAGCTTACAATTGCCGATATTGAAGGACAGACTATCGCCTATGGTTTTCTATGTGGCAGAGATTATGATACTAAAAAAATGGTTCCAAAGAACAACAGCTATGATCTTTTAAATTTAAGGAGACAATCTGTCCCTGAATTTGAAAAACCTTCAGCAAAAAATAATTTGGTCAAACATGACTTTACCATTGGAATCCCTTATGCTCTCCATCTTGTGGAAGACAATGATTTCTGGATCTATTTTTTCTCAAAACTTGGAATTAAAACAAAAACAAGCAAAAATCTTAAAAATCCGGTTAAACAAGGTAAGAGTTCAGCAAATGCTGAATTCTGTGCTCCTGTTGTCTCATTGCATGGTCATGTGCAATATTTAATGGACAAAACTGATTATCTGTTTTTACCATTCTATTTTGAAGAAAGGAGTGACAAAAAACTTGAAGGTCGCAGACAGTACTGCTATTATACTCAATTTGCTCCTTCAATTATCTCCTGTCTTCCAGGTTTTGATAAAACAAAAATTATATCACCCACTATAAAGTATCTCTATACAAATTTTCATACAAAACTTGAGCTTTATAAATCCTTAAAAAAAATCTCATCTGATTTTCTATTTTCTTTTTTTGATATCTCCAATGCATATGATAAAGCATTGGAATTTAAGAAGAATATTGCAACTAATAATAAAATCTTATATCAAAAACATAGATCTTACAATTCAAATATTGATGTTGTTCTCCTTGGCAGACCCTACACTATTTTGAGCAAGGAGATGAATAACAGCATTCCACAGATTTTTGAGAATCTTGGTGTGAAAACTTTTTTCCAGGATATGTTAGATCAAGACATGCATGATTTTACGCAAATTGAACCGTTGCTAAAAGAGATCCACTGGAAACATGTAGCACAAATCTTAAAAGCTGCATATATTTGTGCTTCAAGTGAGAATCTTTATCCAGTATATATAAGCTCATTTAAATGTTCACCTGATTCATTTGGTATTGATTATTTTAAACAGATAATGGAAAGTTTTAATAAACCTTACCTTGTACTCGAACTTGATGAGCATGATTCAAGTGTTGGTTATGAAACAAGGATTGAGGCTGCAGTGCGTGCTTTCTCAAATCATAACAACAGCTTTGTAAAAACAAAACCAACTGATCTTTCCTACCTGAATCCAGATTTTTTATCGAACATGGGCAATAAAACCATTATTTTTCCAAACTGGGATTCATTTACAGGAAGGCTCATTGTTTCTGTCATGAAAAATGAAGGTTATAATGCTATTCTAATGGAAGAGACTAATGAAACCCTAAAAAAAAGTATTTTGACCAATACAGGGCAATGTATTCCTTTAAATGCAATTGCAGCAGGTTTCATACATACTGTTGAAAAAAATAGTCTTGATCCGTCAAATTGTGCTTTGTGGTTAAATCATTCAGATATTGCCTGCAATATAAAGATGTATCCTTTTCACATCAATAAAATACTCCAGAGAAATGGTAATGGTTTTGAAAAATCCAAAGTATATAAAGGCGAGCTTTCTCTGTTTGATATATCATTCAAAGCATCAACCAATGCATATTATGCATATATGTTTGGAGGTCTGTTGCGCAGTATTGGTTGTAAAATAAGACCCTATGAAATAGATAAAGGCCAGACAGATATCATGCTTGAAAAAGTATTAAATATTTTATGCAGTGCTTTTGAAAAAGGTGAATCCAAAGAAGATGCATTGCAAACAGCCCTTAATATGTTCTTGAGTATTGAAATTAGAAAAGAGGATAGACCCAAGGTGGGAATTTTTGGTGATCTCTATGTAAGGGATAATGACATAATGAACCAGGGCCTGGTTCACTATATTGAAAAAAATGGTGGTGAAGTTATCACAACTCCCTATTATAAATATGTTAAAATTATTGCCAACTCATATTTTAAAAAATGGTTCAAGGAGGGGAAATATTTGAGTCTGATGTCAAATGGAGCACTTCTTGTTGCCATGCAGACAATGGAGAAAAGATATTATAAATATTTTGAACCAATATTGAGTAAATCAGCATTTACAATCAAAGAGTCCCATGAAAATATCCTGCCCGAATATGGTATTCTCCAGGAACATACAGGTGAATCCATGGATAATATTTTAAAGATTCACCATATAATCAATGAATATCCTGATTTAAAGCTGCTGGTGCAGACAAATCCGGCATTTTGCTGTCCAGGACTTATCACTGAAGCCATGGCCCAGAAACTTGAAGCAAAGATCAATGTGCCAATAGTAAGCATTACATACGATGTTTCAGGTGGGAATAAAAACAGTGTTATAATACCATTTCTTCAAGAATCAAAACAGAAGCATTATCCCCATAGTTTAAAGGCTTCAGTTTGACGTCTGCCTGGAAGATATGGTTTCACATCTGGGTGATCTTTTAAAAACTGGTTCTGGAAATTAATGCGTTTGACATTGAATCTGTTGTGACTGTCCACTGCACTGCGGTATTTTAAATAGTATTGATCGTAATTCTGCAGATGCTTCTGGCTTTTAAGTTTATCAATATGATAAAAATTAACATAGGTATATCTTAGTAAATTTTCAAAGCTGTCCAGGTATTTTTTTAAACTCTTATAGTGCTGAACAACATTGTGGTTATAATAAAATTCCTGGATACTAAACAGCCATGACAGATTTTTACTAATAAAAAAATCTTTATGGTCATCGAGATATTTTTCAAGTTGAAAAATTGCATCTCTGTTTTCACCCTCAATTTTTCGAACTTCATAAATAAATTCAATGGTATTTTTTATCTCATTTATTCTGGATTCAACTTTGCTCAAACCTTCTAATTTTACCAGAGCATTATCAAATTTCACAGTACTTGCCTTTAAATTATCTGCAAGGCGGGTCATCTCCTGCATTACAGGAGGCAGATAGGAGTATCTGTTTTTTTCCATATAGTTTGTATATAGATAAAATTCAGCTCCCCCAACAGCAGAAAAACTTGTTAAAAAAAACATGAAAACCATGATTCCTGAGGCTTTACGGGATTGAAATATAAACCAGGGCGTTGTTATGGGAGCGAATAGTACCATTAATGCCCACCATTTTGGTCTTTTTTTTTGATGGCACTCCCAAAACATTAATAAAGCAATAGTTATGGAATATGAGAAATATATATAATACATATTAATTAAAAATTTAAAATAACCTAAGGGTCAGAAACTGAATAATTGAGAATTGATGACTTACACCTCTCCCTATTTTTTCATTTTCCATTAATAAAAGTTTCTATTTTATGATCATCACCATCACTTGAAACAAACACTGCTCCATTTTCATCTGTCCTGAAGATGGCAATTCCCATGTTTTTATACCGCTTTAAAACTTTTTGATCGGGAAAACCATATCTATTATGCCAGCCACAGGATATTATTACACTTGAGGGGAGTACTTTTTCAAGAAAAACTTTTGAACTTGACGAAAAACTTCCATGATGGGGTGCAAGTAGAATATTAGAAGAGAGGTCAATATCATTTTTTTCAGATAGATTTTTTTCCCGTAATTTAAGAATATCACCTGGAAAGAGTATTGAAAAGTCATTATAAATCAATTTAAAAACAAGTGAATTATTATTTAAATTATATATATCTTTTTTTGGAGAAGAGTCAAAAAAATTAAATCTTACGGGGCCAAGGTCTATATTTTTTTTATGATCTAAAGGATTGTACACCCTGATATTATGTTTTTCACAGATTTGTATCATGCTTTTATAGGTGATTGTATCTCTTTTATCACTGTTTTTAATCAAGGTTTTAACATTGAAATTATCAAGGATGAAAATCAAACCATTTAAATGGTCAGACTCAGGATGGGTCAAGATTACATAATCAATGGTTTTAACTCTTTGTTTCCATAAAAAGGGAGCGAT
The DNA here is from genome assembly GCA_029940235.1 of Desulfobacula sp. Taxonomy (GTDB): domain Bacteria; phylum Desulfobacterota; class Desulfobacteria; order Desulfobacterales; family Desulfobacteraceae; genus Desulfobacula. The sequence continues at coordinate 13,702 of JAOZRI010000006.1, forward strand.
TATATACCTGCCTGTATCAAATGAAGATATATCAGAAAATCCTCCTCCATCCACTATGATATTCACCCCTTGCGGGGTTTGAATAAAAGTGCTGCTCCCCTGCCCTACATCAATGATTGTGATATGCAGATCATTTTCACTGTTTTGGCTGGATTTTATATTGATAAAATTAAAAAGAGCCAATAAAAAAATTACAAGACTTAACAGCGTAACAGTTTTTTTATATCCCTTTAAAAGCAAAAAAAATGAGATGAAAAATAGATAAATTACAGTAATTTCAATCCAGTTCAATGTAATTGTCCTTGACCATGCAAAAGGCAGGATAATAATAAATTGAGAAAATATTATTAAATATGAAATAAATTTACTGCACACGAAAACTATAAAACCTGCAAATATCGGGAACCAGGAAAAGCTTATCAGGCAGACAAGCCCAAGTGGCAACACAATAAATCCAAGAACTGGTATGGCAATAAAATTTGATATCGGGGCAATGATGGATACAACATTAAAATAGTGTGCTGTGAGAGGTGAAGTACCAAGCCCTGCAAACAGCGTTATAAATAGTATCATACCAGTTTTAAACCACCATCTTTTACCCGTCATGAATGGCATATATTGTTTCAATAATGAAGCTCCATAAACAATAAAAATAACTGCAGAAAACGACAATTGAAATGATATGGAAAAGAGTGCGGCAGGGTCCATGAATAAGATTAATATACCAGCAAGACTGAGACTTGATATAATATCTTTCTCTTTTTCACGAATAAAAGAGAATATAAGGACTATAATCATTATAAGTGCACGCTGGCACGAGGGAGAAAATCCTGTAAAAATACCATATAACACCAGAGGTATAATGGTTAAGACCCCGGCAATTTTTTTTGATTTCCCTGAAATCAGCAATGGATGGAATAGAGAAAAAAATCTGTAGAATAGAGAAAAGAACAATAAGCTTACAATGGATAGATGTAAACCTGAAATTGCAAGAAGATGGCTGATCCCTGCCTTGGAAAACAGATCCCTTATGTCGCTGGAAATGACCTCTTTTTTTCCTGTGATAAGAGAAGCTATTATTTGACCAGACCTGGAGTAATCAGTCTGGTTTAAAATATAGTAAAAAAATTTTATCCTCAGCATTTCTATCTGCCTGATCAATCTGGAGATAATATTAATCTTATCATCACAGTTTAATATTTTAATTTTATTTACCCCTGTCCAGGTAGACCCATATATCCCTTTTAATTGTAAAAATCTTTTATAATCAAAACCTCCTGGATTCTGAAAATTTCTAATGGATTTTATGGATGATTTAAATTGTATAATATCACCATATCGTGGTGATTGATCTGATGATCCATAAATACTTAGTTGAATTCTGCCTGTAATATCTTGAACTCTATTATCTTTGGTTTTAATTGTTTGACATAAAAGAGTGATTTTCTTTTTTCTTTTATAATGTTGTGCAAAGGAGACAATTTCGCCTGTGATAATATTATCTTTTGTATCAAGAAAATTGGATATATGATGTGCTGGTAAATCAGGATTGATTCTCTCCTGGATAGCAAGGAATCCGAAAATAAAGATAAAAATTGATACAATATAAATAGGCAGATTTTTTTTATGATGAAAAAAAATCCATGGTAAAACAACAGATAGAGAAAAGATCGTAAAAATAATCAGAAGTGTTAAATCTACAGAAAAATTGCCAGCCAATATTCCTGCAATCAAAGAGGAAAATATTAAAAATATCTTCATTTTAAAGCCTTTGAATAATTCTCAACTTTCAGGTTATTGCTAAGAGGCTTAAGTTAACGATTAAAAATACCAGTGACAGTCAGTACCTTACTCCTTAGTTTCTATCAAAAAAATAAGAAAAAGTTATCAGTGTTCAGCATACTGACAGCTGATAACTTGCGGGTTTCCCGCTTTATGTTATACGTTTAATATCAGCTCCAAGCAGTGAAAGCTTTTTTTCAATGGCTTCATAGCCTCTGTCCATATGATATACTCTTGAAATAAGAGTGGTTCCTTTTGCAATGAGTCCTGCAATAACAAGTGAAGCACTTGCCCTTAGATCAGATGCCATGACAGGTGCTGCCTGTAGTTCTTTAACACCTCTTATGGAAGCAAGATTGCCGTTTGTGATGGAGATATCAGCACCCATGCGCAACAACTCATTTGCATGGATAAAGCGATTTTCAAAAACAGATTCATGGATCATGCTGTTACCATTTGCAATGGTCATCAAGGTCATAAACTGTGCCTGCATATCAGTTGGAAAACCAGGATATGGCAGTGTTTTAATATCAATACTCTTAACTGTTCTTGACCCTTTGACCCTGATACTCTCTTTAAAAGTTTCCACCAAAGCACCAGTGGCCTTGAGTTTACTGATTATACCGCCAATATGATCAGGTTCACACCCTTTTATAAGAACATCTCCTTCAGTAGCAGCAGCAGCGACCATAAAGGTTCCTGTTTCAATCCTATCTGGTATGATTTTAATGTCAGCAGGATGTAATTTATCTACGCCTTCTACTGTGATAATAGCAGTTCCGGCACCCTCAATTTTTGCACCCATTTGATTCAATGCCTGTGCAAGTGCAACAATTTCAGGCTCTCGTGCAGCATTTCGCAAAATACTTTTTCCCTTTGCAAGGGTCGTGGCCATCATTAAATTTTCAGTTCCAGTTACAGTTGGCATATCAAAATAGATTTCATTTCCAATAAGTCTGTCTGCTTTTGCTTCTATATATCCATGTTCTATACTGATTGTTGCACCAAGAGCTTCGAGCCCTGCCAGATGCATATTCACAGGTCTTGCACCTATGGCACAACCTCCTGGCATAGATACTTTTGCATGGCCGAATTTTGCAACAAGGGGGCCTAAAACAAGAATTGATGCCCGCATTTTTCGAACAAGATCATATTGTGCTTCAATTTTGTGTATGGCAGATCCATCCACTTCAAGACATCCAGGTGACAAAACATTACACTCAGCTCCAAGATCTTCAAGAAGGAGTCGTATACTTCTAATATCCATAAGATCCGGGACATTGGTAAAATTAATTTTTCCATTTACAAGAATACTTGAAGCAATTAAGGGTAGAGCTGCATTTTTTGCCCCGCTGATAGTAACTTCACCTTGAAGCTTGCTTCCGCCAATAATTTGAATTTTATCCATAATATGATAAGTCCTGAAGTAATTGTATATTTAATAATTATATTAAGTTTTTGTAATTATTGAATATTTTATTGTAGATTATTGACCATTGCAAAGCGCCACACTTCTTTTGAGTTCAGTAAAAATATTTACGCATTTTAAGTAAAAAAATCAAGAAATAAATATTTACAGAACACTACTTAGATTGTTTCCATTAAAAAAGGGTTAGCTTGATTTGCCAACCCTTTGATTTTGTATGGTACCTGGGACGAGAATTGAACTCGTACAGAGATTATCTCCGAGGGATTTTAAGTCCCTTGCGTCTACCAGTTCCGCCACCCAGGCATAATTTGTGATTTTTTATAACATTTTTCATATTTTTGCAAGAGATTAAATATTTGGATTGAAATTGACTTTATAAAAATTTGCTTATATAGATACTTTCTTAAATCACATGGAAACAATACTCAAATATTTTGAACCTGACAAAGAAAAAGCAGATCTTTTAACCAAGGGTCTTGGGTGTAATCCAATTCTATCAAATCTGCTTATTGGCAGGGGCATTGACGCTATAGATCATGCACGTTTCTTTTTAAATCCAAATTTTGAAAACCTTTCTGATCCATTTCTTTTAAAAGATATGGACAAGGCTGTAAAACGAATCTATACAGCCATAACAAACAGAGAAAAAATTCTTATTTTTGGTGATTTTGATGCAGATGGAGTAACATCCACAGCACTTTTATGTGAATTTCTTGAATGTTGTGATGCCAATATTTCATGGTATATTCCCCATAGGATTAAAGAGGGGTACAGCCTTCAGGTTGATCATATAAAAAATGCAGTGAATCAGGATATTGATTTAATAATTACTGTTGACTGTGGGGTTTCAAGTCACGATGCTGTTGAAAAAGCAAATCATGAAGATATAGATATTATTATTACAGACCATCATGAACCAGACACAAATCTGCCATTGGCCCATGCTGTTATTAATCCAAAAAGAGAAGATTGCAGTGCAGGTCTTGATTATCTTGCAGGTGTGGGGGTTGCTTTTTTTCTTGTTATGGCTTTGAGAAAATTTTTAAGGGATCAAAATTTCTGGGAAGAGATAGTTGAGCCAAATTTGAGTAATTATCTTGATCTGTTCACCATTGGAACGATTGGAGATATGGTTCCCTTAATCCATGCAAACCGGATTCTTTGTATTGCAGGTCTTAAAAAGATTAAACAGGGAGTCAGACCTGGTCTGCAATCCATTGCAAAAATATGCAGACTTGATTTAAATAAAATTGATTCCGATGACATATCTTTTAAAATTGTTCCAAGAATTAATGCCGCAGGAAGGATGTCCCATGCCAGAATTTGTGTTTCTCAACTGATTAACACAGACACTATAAGTGCTGATAAAACAGCATCCCTGCTTGATCAATTAAATGTTAAGCGACAAAAAGTTGAACAGGAGATTGTAAATGAAATTGAACAAATCATTTTAAGAACTCCTGATCTTTTGCATAAAAAACTGCTATTCCTATGGAATGACAACTGGAATCCGAGTGTTCTGGGGATAGCTGCTTCAAGATTGGCTAAAAAATATTATTGTCCTGTGATTTTATTATCCAGTGATAAAGATAAGGCTGTAGGATCTGGCCGAAGTATCAATAATATTAATATTTACAAGGCTCTTCATAAAAATGAATCTTTACTGGAAAAATATGGTGGCCATAAAATGGCATGCGGTCTTACTCTTAAAACCAGTCACTTGGTCACTCTTTATAAAAACCTGAATCAATATCTTGAAGAGACCTGCTCTACACAGGATTTCCAAAAAACAAAATTTATTGATGCTGTCCTTGAATTTAAAGATATAAATTTTGACCTGGCAAAAGAGGTTGATCAATTAAGACCCTTTGGCATGGCAAACCCGGAACCTGTTTTTTTAAGCAGGCAGATTCATGTAAAATCTTCCTATTTAATCGCAAATAAGCATAGAAAAATGGTTCTTGAAGACTCCTCATCTTCAAATAATAGTCAGGTTGAAGCCTTTCACTTTAACGTGGATGACCCGGATAGTCTGCCGGATTTTTATTCTGAGATTGCATTTAGGCTGAAAATCAATAAATTTAAAAAGAAATCAGCCCAGATTATTATTGAACAACTTTAGATTTTAACTTGAAAATTATATGGTTTCTATTGTATATATAGAAAATATTATTTTATGATTTTTGAAAAATTTAAGGATAAATAAATGGGTAAAATCTTTTATACTGGGAATAAGGAAGAGAAACTTCTTTCTAAAATTGAATCTTCCAAAGAGCGGGAAAGAATTAAAACCATAACCACAATCCGGGACAATGTAGAAACCTTCAGTAATAAAGTTTCCATGAAACTCATTGAAACAGGTCTTATTGAAACAGTTTCTAAATCAGGCATTGAAAAGCAGATAGTACGATGTCTTGATACTTTGTGCACAGCAGAAGATTTTGATATTGATTTTATGGTCGCTCCTTTTCGAACTCTTATCTCAAACCCCAATATTGCAAGTTTGTATTTGACAGCTTTTATAGTTGAAAAACTTATTAATCATAAAGATGTTGTAGATATATATGGCAGTGATGAAGACATCTATTTTTGCATCAACAGAGAGCTGGCAAATCTTGTAGCAAACTCCTGATTTACTTGTGCACATGGGGATGTCTGCCATGCTTATGGACATGCTCATGCCTGTGAATATGGATCTTATCATCTGTTAGCACCCTGCCCTCTTCCATGGAATAAATTTTATCAGTAACAGCTTTAATAAAATCAAATTCATGGGAAATAACAAGAAAAGTAATATCAATATTATTAAGAATATTGATCAATTTATTTTTTACTTTATTATCCAGACCTGCAGTTGGTTCATCAAGCAATAAGACTTCGGGTTGCATTGCAAGCACTGCCGCCAGTGCAACAAGGCGTTTTTGCCCTCCAGACATTCTATGTGTAACACTCTGTTCAAAATCTTCTATTCCCAATTTTGCAAGGGTCTCTCTTGCAATTTTAATGGCATCCTCCTGGGAGAATCCAAGGTTTAATGGTCCAAATGCAACATCCTCCAGGACAGTAGGGCAGAATAGTTGATCATCAGAATCCTGAAATAGTAATCCAATTTTCGTACGAATGGGTGCAAAATCCTTTTCATTTTTTAACTGTTTCCCAAAAATTTTTATAATTCCTGAATTTGGCTTGCAAAGCCCCATAATTGTATGAAGCAAAGTAGTTTTACCAGAGCCGTTGGGAGCCATCATCCCCAAACGATCACCCCTGTTAATCTCAAGATCAAGGTGATTAAGTGTAGTGATATTTGAACCTGGATATGAAAAAACAACCTGCTCTAATTTAATTATATTTTCATTATTATTCATGATTAATTCCCAAAAAATAAGCCCTGATAAAGTTCAAGTACAACAAGGGTTGCTAATGTAATAAATACTCCAATTAAAAAAATAAAATTTGACCTATCAGACTCGTAGACATCAAGGGTGTAAAATTTTTTATTAAACCCGCGGCACAGCATTGCCTGGTGAACTCTTTGAGCTCTCAGCGATGCTCTTACAAAAAGCATACCTGCGAGATATGCAAAGGTTTTATAGGAGTGGACATTGGTCTTTGGCTTAAACCCCCTGAATTTTGCAGCCCTTAAAAGCCTTTTATATTCATCTTCAATAACCGCAATATACCTATATGACATTAATAATAGAAAAATCATTTTATCGGACACATAAAGTTTATGAAGACCATTTCCAAGGCTGGCTATGTTCATTGTGGCAACAAGGCTTGTAAAAAATAGTAATATTGTAATTGATTTAATGGTGATTTTACAACACATTATTATACCTTCAGTTGATATTTCCAGCCAGTAGAACTTGTATATAATTTCACCTTCAAATGTTATTGGAAGAAGAATCCATAACATCAAAAGAAACCAGAAAACAGGTTTTATCCGTTTAAAAACATCTTTTACATTTAATTTTGCAAGTCCAATAAAAACTATTGAAACAATAAAATATAGTATTGCAATATTTAGGTTATCGCAAAGTGCTGCTGCAAAGGATAAAATAATAACAGCAATGATTCTTGCTTTTGGATCAAGTCTATGAATAAAAGAGTTCCCAAAGGCAAATTTTTCTTCAATCACTGTTTTTATCTCTCTTTTTTTTTAAAAGCTTTAAAAAAATTGCCAAAAGAAAAATTATACATATTCCTGCTGCAATTTTAAAAACAGATGGTTTTTGTTCAAGTTTCTCTCTAACTGCCATGGCTTTTTCCATATCACCCTTGGATGGAATAACCTTAAGCTCATTTTCAGGTATTTTCCAATGAGCTCTATGACCCTGGCCCGCATCAAGGTTTAAAACAAGGCCTGAATCAATATTTTCTGGAATTTTAAATGAATAATTACCTTGATCATCTGTTTTACCGGTATGAACAACCCGCCCTTTTCCATCAACAACATTTATATTGCAGTTTTTAGCTTTTCGTTTTGAGCTAAAATAACTTTGGGAGAGAATCATTCCATCCTCAACCCATGCAAATATAATAACCTTATGAGCATGGGCAAAACCAGGAGTCATAAAAGTCAGGGTAATAATCAAACAAATTATCTGTTTTATGTGAGTTGTATTCATGGTTTTTTTGGAATAATTTCAGGATAAACTTTTAAAAGAAAACTAACGCAAAATCCTGTAATAATCCCTTCAATTATCATTATGGGGATATACGTTATAATAATAGCCAGGCTGGTCTCAAAAAAATGTTTGTCAGTGAACCAGAGGGCAAATCCAAGCAGGAGGCAGGAAAACAATATGGAAAAAAGACCTGCAAAGAATCCTGCCCAAAAGGTAAGTTTTGATGATCTGCCAAGAAATGGTAAAAAAAGGTAATGCACAAGCACTGCTGGAGCCGCCATGATAACAACATTAACTCCCAATGCTGTCAGCCCGCCATATTGGAAAAAAATTGACTGTAAAAGCAATGCAGTTAAAATTGCTGGAATTGCAGCAAACCCAAGCAGCAACCCCAGAATTCCGTTTAAAATCAGATGCACACCTGCAGGACCGATATTTATATGAATCAAAGATGCCACAAAAAAAGCAGATGCCAGAATTGCCACATGCACTATTTGATCATAATCAATCTTTTTCAAACCCATTGCAGTTCCAGTAACGGCAATTACAGCTCCTGCACTGAGAACCTGTCCGGAAAGTACACCTTCTGAAATATGCATCTATTTTTCCTGCCAGTTTTCAAATTTCACCCACAACACAGCTCCAAGCTCTATATTTTTTTGCTCATTGCCATGCATCATAGTCTTATCTGATGTATTTAACGCTGCAAATCCCCACCACCCTGCAACGGGTGCAGCATAAGTAAATACACCGTTTTTATCAGCTTTAATGGTCTGGGTTACCATATAGTCACTGGGGGCAACAGCTTTTTTATCTTTATTATAATATTCCACTTCAACCTCAGCAAATGGTACTATTTTACCATCAAGTTTTACAATACCCTGGAACAGATTACCGGCATAAAGACCAAATGGTTTGGACAGGGGCACAATTTCTGTTTTCAGCCCGATTTCCCTGTCCCACCCTTCATCATCCCCAAAGGCTGCAACTACACTTTTTGTATAATGAATAATATAGCAGTCTTCAGCAGGTTCCCAATAGGGTTCAGGTT
>JAOZRI010000135.1 GCA_029940235.1 Desulfobacula sp.
TTTATTTTAAGATTATCTTTCACCTTGAATAAGATTTTTGTATTTATCTTGTGGCAGGATATGATAGGTTCCAGTAGCTATTGTACATACGATATTTTCACTGTTTAAAAGTGATGCCTGCATATTTAACTTTGAACCCTCCCTTGATGTCACTTTACATCTAATAATTAATTTTTCTCCACAAATGTATGTCGGGTGTAAAAATTTGATATTAAGATTCGATGTGACTGCCATCTCCTGGGTGACAATATAGCTGTTCCACCCCATTATTTCATCCAGAAGCCCCATTTGAATTGCCCCATGCAGTATGTTGCCCTGACCAATAAAGTGGAGGGCAGGCAAATATTCAGCATATGTCTCTTTTTTTTCTTGATCCCAAAAAAAATTAAGTTTTAACCCAAATTGATTGTTGCTTCCACAAAAGAAGCAGTTGTTATCAGAAAAGGGATTTTCTATCTCTTTTTTCATTGTGCTCCGGTTTATACGTAAGTTCAATGGTTTTTATGAGTTTCATCCAGCTCCCGTTTAAGGGTCAGAATCCCTGATCTGGTCAGCTTTTTTATTCCTATTGGTTCCAATATCAAGATCAATGAGTCTATTTTTTCTTCATTTCCAGTAACTTCAATAATATATGAATCCACACCCGCATTTATGATTTTTGCGTTAAATATATCAACGGTTTGAATTATTTGAGCTCGGTTCTCCTGTGTAGCAGCAACACTTATCAGAGCCATTTCTCTTTTAACAGCATCGTCATATGTCATGTCCCGCAGTTTGATAACATCAATCAGACGGTTTAACTGCTTCATTATGTCTTCTATTGTTTTTTGTGTTGCAAGAGTTTTAATGGTAATTCTGGAAATTTCAGGGTCATGGGTCGGTGCGCCGCAAATGCTTTGAATATTATAACCCCGCCCTGAAAATAGACCTGTAACCCTTGCGGTTACTGCTGGTTTGTTTGCAACAAGCATTGTTAATACATAGGCATGTTCTTTCATAAAGACCTCAACCCTGATGTTTATCTTTATTTTTAATTAATCTTTATCCATATAGTGAGCTAATACCATATCGCTATAACCAAGTCCAGGTGGTATTCATGGATAGAGAACCTCTTTTTTACACAAAATATTTAAAATTAAGATGAAATTTTGTCAATATGATATTTTACAATATGCATTATAGGGTCTTAAAAGATCTTCAAATCAAAAAATTCAGACCTTAGATATTCTTGAAAATTCAAGTCGATTATATGTTGATAATTTATCGGAGTTGATTATGTATCATATCTCTTATATCTGAATGAAGTATTTTTTGTTCATTTCTGCTGAGCCCGGATTTGCTGAACTGCCTTTTGTTATGAAGTTGTAAAAGGGTTTGAAGGGCAGTTTTTATCTGTTTATTGTTAAAATGGTGTTCAATTCTTTTAAGCCATGCAAAATAGGTCTCATATTCACGCCTTGGAAAGCCTTTTTTACTCAACACATTTTCTATTGCAAAAAAAGAGAGGTCATTGTTTTTTTGATTCCTGTGTCTCTCTGTATTGGCCGGCATCCTGATCCTCTTAATCTTGTTTGAGTTTCTCAATCTGAAAAACAGAATCAGGCCTAAGGGCAGTGTCAGCCAGAAGCCATACTTTTCCATCAATTTTGCCCCGGTTTCATGCCGCAGTTGTGATAGCTTAAATCCAACAAAAGATAGAAGGTCTTTTATCAGGGATGATTTGATTTGCTGGCTGTCTGTAATTAAAAAAGAGGGCGGAGTGGTATCAAAATTCTGCCATTGACCATTGATAAAAACCTTTACCCAGGCATGGGCATCCTTTTGCCTGATAATCAATTTATCTTCAATCCTGGAATATTCATGGGCAATATAGCCTGTTACATACCGTGCGGGTATATCTGCCTGCCTCAAAAGAAGTACGGTTGCCGTGGCAAAAAATTCACAATGCCCTGCCTTTGTATTATTTAAAAAATTTGAGAGCGGTGTTTTATCTCTTCCTTTTCCCTTTAGATCTAATGAATAGGTGAAATTATTTAAAAAATAATCTTTAACAATTTTTAAGATTTCAGTATCGGATTGATCTGCAATGGCCAGTTCCCGGGCTATTTTTGTAATTGCAGTCAACTCTTTTTTGGGAATTAATAAATCGTGATCATAGGGTTGTGCATCAAAGGAGAGTTTATCAGTATAGGATACAACACTTTTGATAAGGGATGGCCCATCTTCTATCCGGACAGACTGCATTGTATTTTTTTTGCAGGAGCCTGTCTTCATTTGGGCAATACTTACCACGCCGGAAGGCAGGCTTAAAACAGCCCTGTTTTTTATAAGTCTGAAATAAGCTGTCATTTTTTTTGTGTTTTTGCCAGAGGGATTGATTTGCCAGGAGGTGTTGTCCCTGGCAGGTTCAATTGCCTCATATTTTGATGTTACAAACCAGTTTGAAACTGCAAATCTATTATAACTTGCATTGTGCAGCAGATAAGTTTTTTTTGGAGTATAATCTTCAAATGATGCTCTGAAAATAATTTTATCAGATAATTTAAGGTCAATGATATCGCCCATTGCTGTAAAAGTTTTAAAAGGATTCAAATTATAATAATTATCATAGTATTCCATCACCAGCTGGTTGATTTTCATGCTTGCCATACGTATTCCCTCATGCCCGGCATACCCTGTAATAATTGTGACAAAAATGCAGAAAAGCCATAGAAAAAATGAGACCTGCTTTGATCGAACCTGCCACAATGCCCAGATGAAAAATATGGCAATACAAATATAATACAGATGATCTTTACTGTTTGCCGTGCCTGCAGAAAGAATACAAAAAAGGCTGTAAATGTATGAAAAATCAATGGCTTTGGAATAATAATTTTCTCTTCTCTTTTTTTTTCTTGTCACAAGGAAAAAAGATTGGATATCAATTTTACCCCTTGTGCTGAAACTTTGTGCTGCAATAATGGGTAGAAAAACAGGGGGAATCCACTTTAAAAGGATGAATATTGCCTCCTGGGCTTCAATGGTCAGGGCAATCACTATGGTTCCAGCCAGAAGAACCGTGCTGATATCAATAAATTTATTAAAATCAGAAGGTTTAAGATCAAATTTGGAGTTAATGATATCAGCAGATTCAAGCAGGATAGCAATACAGATGGAAATCAAGAGAAGATTCACCTGCCATCCCCAGAATAAAACAGCAGCACTTAGAAAGAAGCGGGGTGTTTTCATGCAGCACCGAGCTCCTGCTGAATGTGATTATAATGAATCACTTTTATATCAGCTCTTGAATTATTCATATCCTGGAAAATTGTCTCTTCCATCTGTAATTTATTTTGGGTCAGGACAATGACAAAGATGGGTATTAGCGCCTGTTTAAACATCTGATATATTTTTTTATGGCCCTGTTCCCAATCCAGAAAAATACAGATAGAGCCGGAAAATTTTTTAATATTGGATTCCAGAAGAGGCAGTAGTTCCAGAATTGTTTTATCTTCACATGCTTCAACACATGCCAGGATTTCAAGCATTTTTTCTGACTGGGCAAGCCCCCTGCCAGATGAAAAAGAGTATATCTGGTTACCAACAAACATTAAATCAAGAATGGATTCATGAGCCTGGAGCGAAGTGATATAGGATGCTGCTGTGCTGACACCTGCTTCAAAAAGAGTTTCATTGCCTGAATGTAAAAATGTATCAAAAATCAGTGCATGCCTCACAAAATGTTCATCTTCAAACTCTTTGATCACAAGTTCATTGGTTTTAGCAAAGCTTCTCCAGTGGACATTGCGCAAAGGGTCTCCGGGACGGTACTGGCGCAGAGACATGAATTCATCACAATTTCCAATGGATGAAGCAAAGTTAATACCACCCGGGTGATATTGTCTTGTTGATATTAAATCTGGGTTTTCAAGTTTATATTGTTTTGGCAGTACAACTATTTTTTGAGTTTTTTTAACTTTTAACAGTCGATTGAACAGGCCAATTGCATCGGGCCTTGCAAGGGTACAGCTTGAAAAATGAATATAGCCTCGATAAAGGGGGGTCAACTGAGCTGTCACACGAATTTTTTTACCCGGCGGCAAATCAGGCAGTGTTATAGGTGCAAAAAAAGCTTTCATGTTCCTGTGTATCAACCACTGCCACCTGTAATAGAGGGTCTTTTTATCCCAGATATTTCTTGTGTGCTCCAAAGGTTCTTTTTTGAATAACAGGTTTTTAAAAGAAGGTCTGGGATCAAGAACATCTTCATAAAAGATAAGCCCTTTACGGGTTTTTGAGGATAAATTTGTGATTTCCAGATCATAGGTTAATTTGTCACCAATAGTTGCATATTCAGGAAGAATACGATTGATTTTTATCTTGAATTTAAAAGGTAAAAGGCTCAGCAGGATTGAAACCCCCATGAAGGAAAAACTCAATGCCAGAACCTGGTACAGGTCTGTTTTAAGAATATTGAATCCAAGCAGCCCTGACAAAAAAACAACCCACACCATCATCATGCCGGCAGGTGTAAAATGCCTTTTGCGCCAAAGTCGCATAATATAAAAAAATCCATAGGATTTATGTAAAACTTTGTATAAAAACCTGGCAGGCATAAAAGATTTATACTGGAACTTGAATGGATTTTATAATATCTTCCACCACAATCCTGGCACTCCTGCCGGAAAATTTTGACTGGGGATCCAGCATCAGTCTATGGGCAATGACACTCACTGCAATCTCCTGTATATGATCCGGTGTTACAAAGTCGAGATTATCAAAGAGAGCAAGGGCAGAAGCTGTTTTCATCAAAGCAATGGATGCCCTTGGACTTGCGCCAAGAATCACTCCGGGCTTTTCCCTGGTGGCATTGACAATATCCACAATATAGCCTTGCAGCTCTTTTGAAATAAAGACCTGGCTGACCATGTGCTGTAATTTTAAAAAATCTTCCAGACTGACACAGGGTTTAATGGTTTTAATTGGATGTTTTTGTCTCTGCTCTGACAATACAGCCACCTCTTCCTCCCTTGTCACATATCCGGGTTGAAGCTGCATGGCAAAACGATCCATCTGGGCTTCGGGAAGGGGATAAGTTCCTCTGGATTCAACTGGGTTTTGTGTGGCAATGACAAAAAACAGGTTTTCCAAGTTTAAAATCTTTGTGTCAATACTTACCTGGCTTTCTGCCATGGCTTCCAACAGGGCAGACTGGGTCCTCGGAGAAGCCCTGTTGATCTCGTCGGCAAGAAGAATATTGGTAAAAACAGGTCCTTTGTGGAGTTTGAAGATTCTTTGGGATGGATCAAAAATTGATACCCCGAGAATATCGGAAGGCAGAAGATCAGGTGTGAACTGGATTCTCTTAAAATCAGCATCAATACTTTTTGCCAGGGCTTTTGCAAGGGTGGTCTTGCCTGTGCCAGGATTATCTTCGAGAAGAATATGTCCACCACCGGCAAACCCGGCTAGAATATATCGAATGCACTCTTTTTGCCCTTTAATGACTTTTTCAATATTGTCAGATAACAGCTTGAATATTTTATAACCCCATCCATGGTCTAACTCATCCATATGATTTACTCCTGAGTTGAGAATAATAAATTTAGAACAATAACAGAATCATAAAGATACCAATGACATAATTGCCTGTTGCAGGCAATATATTTTTTATTTGTATAGCAAAAACTATTGTGAGAGTTCTTTCATTTTAAAATGTGTATAATTCGTAATATCGGATAGTAATATGGTATATTTTGGACAATGTTTTTAATTATTTTCCTTGCAGAATCACTTCTAATGATTATTGCGACGTTGTTACCTGTTTTGGAAAATACTTTGATAAATTCAAAGCCTAACCCTCTATTCCCACCAGTTCTCAGTACATTCATAATTGTTTACTCACACTTAATTATTGAAGTGATTGATTAGGAATTTCGAAAAAATTACGCCCTTTGCTGTCCAGTTTACTCGCCTGTTATCTTTTTCTTTTTATAATCTACATTTAGATCAATACTGGCATTTTTCAGCCTTTTGTCTGCTGTCCATAATAACACCTGCCCCAATTTAGCAGAAGCCAGGAGATGAATGTCCACAAAACCAATGCCTTTGCCGTGCAATTGATTTTGATCAATGAAATATAAAAATTCCTGAAAATCTACGAAAGGTGTTTGAGGTAATGTTTGAAATAACGATATGATTTCTTGCCTGTTTTTCATATTTCCACAGGCAAGTTCACCTATAATATGGGGATGACAAATAACTGCACCATCAAAAAGGAGATTTTCTAAATGGCTATCTTTATTTCGGAGATGGTTAATCCAAACTGAGGTATCAACAAGTACCATCATTATGGCTTTGCTGATCGCCGTCTGGGTATATTGCGTAACTCTTTTTCTGTGCCACCGAGCATGGCAAGGCGTTTACAGCTCTCACGCTCAATCAATGCTTCAAGGCCGAGCCTCACCAAAGAAGTTTTCTCTTTCACACCAGTTAAAAGGAACGCTTTCTCCAAAATTTGATCATCTATATTTAGTGTAGTTCTCATATGCATAAAGATGCATCATTTATGCATACATGTCAATTCATTTTTCTTGTTAAAATTTCTCATTGCTCCTGATTTATTTTTTATTAATGGGAGATAACCGTTGCCAATCAAGGTCGTAACTGGTA
>JAOZRI010000535.1 GCA_029940235.1 Desulfobacula sp.
TATTGGAGATACTAATTCCCAGGCTTAAAATGCAAGTGTAAATTTTATACTTTAACATAACAAGGTTTTGATCGATGTTATTCAGGTCATTGGAAAATATTTTTTATATCAAGTTGATTGCAGTGAAGGTTTGGCAGAGGTATGAGTGAAGGTGAAACTTTGACCGGGTTTAAATAGCTGTGGAGGCACGACGCCGGGAGCAGCTATTTCACCTCGTCATTAGACATGGATGTCTGATGACGTTTAGGCCAAAGTTTTACCTTTGCTCATGCCGGAATATAAAAAACCTATTACAGGCAGTTTACAATTTTTAACTCAGTGATCAGAATATGAACTCCCGGCGGGTGGTATAGAAGGATAGATCAGGGGATTGCATACTTTTCAAGATATTATGGCAAATATTCAAAGCCATGACTATCATATTGAAATAGCAGCAAGATTATGGCATAGTAAATAGATGATTAATTTAAGGCAAAGGATATTATGAATCTTCAAGGTGATTTTGAAGGGTTGACTCTTGCAAGCATTCTCCAGCTTTTATGCAATGATCAAAAGACCGGGGTGCTTACAGTTACCTGCGATGAAGAAGAGAGTAAGGTGTTTTTTGAACAGGGAACAATTATCTATGCATCAGCCTCTTTAAAGGAAGCAAGGTTGGGCTATTTAATGCGTAATGACGGTGTTATTTCAGCACAGCAGCTTCAAAAGTGTCTTGCTCTTGCCAAGGAAGAAAAGATATCCCTTGGTAAAATTCTGGTTGAAAAAGGATACATCTCCCTTGATACCTTAAAAAAATACAATACCAAACAGGTGGAGACTATTTTATATAATCTTCTTTTCTGGAAACAGGGAAGGTTTGAATATAAAGATGCCAAGCTGAATTTAAAGGGCATGATAGTCACCCAGTTAAATCCCATGAAACTGATCCTTGAGGCTTCAAGGCGCATTGATGAACTGTCTGTTTTAAAAGAATTTATCCCGAGTGATAACCTGGTGTTTCAAATGTCAGGAAAAGTGCAAAACAAAGAAGAGATTAAACTCAATGCAAATGAGTGGAGAATTCTTTCACTTGTTGATGGTACCCGTACTGTCAGTCAGATAATCAAACAGAGTACCTATGATGAATTTGCAGTTTATAAAATCTTTTTTTCCATGATCTCCTCTGGGTTGATAGAGCAGAAAGAAGAGGTTCAATTGGATGATGCACAGGGAGACAATGATTATTTTGCTGTTCTGACTGTTTTTAATGATATATTACAGGCCATTAAAAAAAATATTGTTGATGAACTTGGGGACAGGAGTTCTTCACTGTTTGAAGAGATTAAAGCCGAGCTTAAAATCGAATTTAAAGAGGTCTTTAAGGGTTATCACCCCGATAATCATATTAACTCAAATCTCCAGGCTGTTACCACTGCTTTGAATACCATTGAAATTGTTGAAGAGCCAAAGGATTTTTTAATTTCAGGATTTGCTGATTACTCCTTTAAGGTCTTGAGAAAAGTCGGTAATATACTTGGATCACACCCTTTGATTAAAATTTTAAATGATATTGAAAAAGTATTGGGATATGTAAAAAAATATCAGGCAGGCTCAAAGGAGAAGAGTAAAATTGTCAATGACATGCAAAATGTGGTTGAAGCGATTAATCTGGAATTTAAAACAGGTAAAAAAGGTAACTCCAAAGGCGGCATTTTTTCTCTGTTCTCAAGATAAGACTAAAGCGGGAAACCCGCAAGTTATCAGTTATCAGTATGCTGATAACTGATAACTTTGTCTTGTTTTTTTGATAGAAACTAAGGAGTAAGGTACTA
>JAOZRI010000536.1 GCA_029940235.1 Desulfobacula sp.
TAATGCAATTAAAAACCTTTCAAGGGATGAAGCATTAAAAATTACAGACCAATTGCTGCTAAACAATGTGGAACCTAAAGATATTCTGGAAGCAGGGAAAGAGGCAATGCAATACATTGGTGAACGCTTTGAGGCTGGTGAATTTTTCTTGCCGGAATTAATGATATCTGGTGATATTCTGGCAGGTATTGCAGATAAGATAAAACCATTTCTTAAAGGAAAAAAAAGTAAAAAAATCGGAAAGGTCGTATTTGGTACAGTTGCAGGCGATATTCACGATATTGCCAAAGATATTGTCGAATTTATGATGGAAGTCAACGGGTTTGAGGTTATTGATCTTGGAGTGGATGTCCCAATAGAAAAATTTGTGGAGGCAGTTCAGAAACACCAGGCCAAAATTGTCGGATTGAGCGGCTTTTTGACCTTGGCCATAGAACCCATGCGCAATACAATCCTGGCTATTAAGCAGGCAGGGTTGACCGATGTGAAGATCATGATCGGCGGAGGCCCGATCAATGAAATGGTTTGTGAGGACATAGGTGCAGATGCCTGGGGAGCAACTGCCATGGACGCTGTTTCCATTGCCGAACAATGGTCGGGAGTAAGTGCATAATGGAGGATAATAAAATGGACAGACAATCAGCTGCACCACTTACTAAGGAACAACTTGACTATCAGGCGCGAGAGAAAAGGATTTGGGATGCGGTCAGGTTGCAAAAACCAGATCGGGTTCCTTTAGCATGCCAGGATGATTATTTTTCTCTTGCACAGGCAGGAGTAACTTCTGCTGAAGCATACTATGACCCTGAGCGTGCTTCAAAGGTATATCTGGAACAAATAGTTAAATATAACTGGGACATGGTATCTCTTTTTGGAACATTTCCGGGTCGGGTTGGCGAGACCATTGGTCTGAAAACCATCAAATGGGCTGGACACAACCTGCCCGCTACCCAGGAGTTTCAGTACATTGAAAAAGAGTATCTGCTTGCTGAGGAGTATGACCAATTTCTTAAAGATCCGGGAGATTTCGTGGTCCGCAAACTTTGGCCGCGCATGGCAACTGGACTTGAAGCATTTGAAATGTTCCCCTCTTTTTTGGCCATGTCACACACCTGGGCACCTATCACAGATATTGCCTTTCTGGCAGCGCAACCCCAAGTAAGGGAGATGCTGAAAAAAATAATCCGTGCAGGTGAGGAGATGAGTCAGTACCAGGCAGTTCTGGATCAAACTACAAAAAAATTGACCGAGAAGGGATTTCCGGTAATGAATGCCTTAGAAGCTGGTGCCCATGCGCCTTTTGACTGGATTTCCGATCATTTGCGTGGCCTTAAAGGCACAACAATGGATATGTATTATAGGCCAGACAAACTCAAAGCAGCCGTTGAAATGGTGACAGACCCTATCATTGAAAATGCAATTCAAACTGCCAATGCAATGGGAGAGAAGGTTGTGGGTATTCCATTGCACCGAGCCGCAGACCCATTCATGTCCAATGCACATTTTGCTGAATTTTATTGGCCCAGTCTGAAGAAGCTTATGCTGTCACTTATTGATGCCGGTCTCACCCCGGGTCCCTATTGGGGCGGGCCATTTAACAACCGCCTTGAATTTCTTACAGAGCTGCCGCCTGGTAAAATTTGGGCTCACTGGGATGCCATCGATCTTGCGAAAGCTAAAAAGAAGGTCGGCAATATCCTGTGCTTTTGTGGTAATATCCCTCCCCAGTTGCTCATATCAGGCACCCCTGAACAAAATCGGGACTATGTAAAGAACCTTATAGATATTTGGGATACTGGCGGTCA
>JAOZRI010000537.1 GCA_029940235.1 Desulfobacula sp.
AAAAACCTCCATGGGCTTCTATGGCTTCTCTTATCTGGGTTCTTGTTTTTTCATAGGGTGCTATGGGGGCACAGATGGCAACGCCTCTGTTTTTTGTAATTTCTGCTGCCACAAATCCGATGCGTTTAACATTGATATCCCTGTGTTCCTTGGAAAAATTAAGTTCAGATGATAAGTTTCTTCGGACAATATCACCATCAAGCAGGGAGACCGGTCTTGTGCCTATTTCAAGAAATCTGGCATAAAGAACTTTGGCAATGGTGGATTTACCAGCACCCGACAACCCGGTACAGAATATGGTAAATCCCTGTTTTAAAGGCGGTGGATATGACTTTTGAAGCTCTTTTATAACTTCAGGAAATGATGCCCAGTCAGGAATTTTTTTACCCTTGCGTATTCTTGTTTGAATATCTGCTCCGGTAAAAGAGATGGTATCCTTACCTTTTGGAACCTGACCTGCAATTTTATATTCATCTTCAAAGGGGAGATAGATCATCTCTTCAAATGTAATGATTTCAACACCAAGCTCTTTTGTGGCTTTTTGTGCAAGTATGGTTGCATCATCATATTTATAAAAAGGTTTGTCTGTGCTGTCACTGCCGGGAGAAGCGTGGTTGTGACCAATAACAAAATGTGTACAGCCAAAATTCCTGCCGATAATCATGTGGAGGATTGCTTCCCTTGGGCCTGCCATCCTCATTGCCATGGGCAGAAGATTCAGGACATATGAATCCGGCGGATAGTGTGCTGCAACTTTCTGATAGCAGCGCATGCGTGTAAAATGGTCAAAATCGCCTTTTTTTGTTACTCCTGCAATGGGTAAAAGAAGCAGGTTTGCTTTTGCCTGCTGCATTGCCTGGATGGTCATTTCAAATTGCGGTCTGTGTATGGGCTGACGGGTCTGAAAACCTACAATACGTTTCCAGCCAAGTTTAAAAAATGTTTTTCTCACTTCCGCAGGAGTATTTCTGATCTGTTTAAAATCTGAATGAATGGGAAGGCTTAAAGCCTGGATTTCACCGCCAATATAGTATTTGCCGGATTTATTATAAAGGTATTCAACGCCTGGATGAATCTTGTCTGTGGTGCCGTAAACTGCAAGGGCTTCCTTTTCAATTTCTATGGGCCAGATATCTTCTATATTCATTATGCCAAGAAGAAAGCCTTCTGCATCCCGTAATGTTATTGACTGACCTGTTTCCAGAGTTGAACCAAGACTTTCCGGGATATCAAGACAGATTGGAATTGGCCACAGTTCACCTGATTCAAGGCGCATTCTGTCCAGTACAGATTCATAATCAATCTGCTTCATGAATCCTGTTAAAGGGGAGAAAACTCCTGTTGTGAGCAGTTCAAAATCACATATCTGCCGGTCATTTAAAATAACTTCCGGCATTGATGTACTGAGTTTTTTTAATACTTTTTGCTGCTCTTCATTAACAAGAAGATTTATTAGTTGTCTGTTTTTCATATTGAATATTATTCCTGGTTATCTGCTGAATCAGGCTGGGTCTGCATCAGATGGCATGATCCGGTGACACAATTTTTTGCTCCAAGATGGGTTATTGTTGGCATAATGAATTTTCATGTCCCAAAAAAATATCATTGTGCAGCGTGGTAATATCATCATTCAACAACTCTACATCAACTGGAGATATCCATTTGACAGAATTTAACAATTCTTTTGGAAATCCTTTCAGTATTTTACACGTTTCCAAAGGCTCTGCCCACAAATCCTTTTCTTTTGCATCCTGGAATATTTCACTCCATTTAAATGCATATCTTTTTGCAA
>JAOZRI010000136.1 GCA_029940235.1 Desulfobacula sp.
TTAAAATAAAAGTTTTCAACAAGATATTTTTCATTTAAATATTGAACAATCAAATTCTTATCACCAATAATAGTTTTGATTTTTATTTTTGACAATCCTTTTATTCCATCACCTGTAAGTTTTAATACAGCTTCTTTTGCGGTAAATGTCCTGAAAAAAGCAATATTTCTATCATAATCTTTTAAAACCATTTGTTCATCAGGGCTAACAACTCTTTTAAATAGTGAACTTGAAATATTTTCACTGGTCTTTATATATTCAATATCAATGCCCACTCTTTTTTTGGATACAACTCCTCCCACAAAATCAAGTTTGTGGGAAACAGACCAGTAAATATTATTTGAGGGTTCAGGAACTCCTGAATCATTTTTTTTAAATATTGTTATATCAAGTTTTGATTTTAGAGAAGACTCCTTTGCGCTTTTTCTGGCAAACAGGCTTAAAGCTGTAACTTTTGCTTTTCCTTTTAAAACTTTGATTTTTTCGGGCACCTTGCTAATTACTGGATATAAAAGAATGATACAATTCTCCTGTTTAAATTAAAAATTAATATATCCTAAAGGGCAGAAACTTACCTGAAGGTAAGAAGCTGAATAATTAAAAATTGTGAGTGTTTCCCTAATTATTCATTGTCAAGTCGTATGATAATATCTGCCACTGTAGTACCATTGCCCTCTTCATGGACAAACAGAGGATTAATATCCAGCTCTTTGATCATGGGATGGTTATCAGCCATGGCTTTCAGGGAAACTATATGTTTTTCCACGGTTTCTATATCTGAAGGTTTTTCTCCACGCAATCCTTTGAAAATCGGATATCCCTTGATGGATCTGACCATTCTTCTTGCAACATTTCTACCCATGGGTGATAACCTGAAAGCAACATCCTTATATACCTCAACAAATATTCCTCCAAGTCCAAACATGACAGCATGTCCAAAAACCGGATCTTTTGATAATCCAAGAATAACTTCCTTGCCTTTTGGGGCAAGTTTTTGAATAAGGATACCTTCTATGTGTGCATCAGAGTTATAAGCTTTGGCTTTTTCCATGATGGCTACAAAGGCTTGTTCTACATCTTTGCTGTTCTCAAGTCCGACAATGACACCTCCTGCATCTGTTTTATGCAGAATATCAGGGGATACAATTTTCATGACAACAGGATATCCGATTTTATCTGCAATGTTACCGGCATCTTTGCTGGACTCAGCCAGAGCCATGGGAAGAGTTTTAAAACCATAACATTTCAGGATTTCATTTCCATCAAGCTCACCAAGAACCAGCCGGCCTTCTTTAATATATCCATCTATAATTTTACCTGCTTTTGCTGTGTCATATTCAAGATCAAACTGGGGCAGGATTTTTCTAAAAAGCCATTTCATCCCCTGCCTCAGCGCTCCAAGAGATCTGGCAGCACTTTCCGGGAACTGGTAAACAGGAACTTTATGCTTCTGTAAAAGCTTTACACCCTCTGATACATCCACAACTCCCATAAAAGAGCAGACAATAGGTTTCCTGCTGTTCTTTGCAATATGCACTATAGCTTTTGCCGTACCAATGGCATCGGTCATGGATTGTGGTGTCAGGATAATCAGGACAGCAGCCACCTCCTGGTCACTTAATACTGTTGCAAGTGTTTTCTCATATCTGTCACTTGCTGCATCTCCAATTACATCCACAGGATTATGAAAGTTGGCAGTTGAAGGAAGATATTTTTTTAACTCTTTTATGGTATTGTCTGAAAATTTGGCAAGTTTTAATCCTGACTGCTCACTCATGTCAGTTGCAATTATTCCAGGACCTCCGGCATTTGTAATAATTGCAATTTTGTCACTTGCAGGATATTTATTGGCAGCAAAGGCCTGGGCATAATCAAACAGTTCATTTACTGATTTACAGCGAAGTATCCCTGACATTGTAAAAATTGCATTATACAGGGCATCAGAACCTGCAAGTGCACCGGTATGAGATGCTGCAGCTCTTGCTCCGGCATCTGAGGAACCTGATTTTATGGCAATTACATGGGTGGGGTTAGTTCCTGAAGTCATATCCATGACTTCTGAAATAAACTCTTTTGCATCCCGCGATAACTCCTCCATATATATCATGACCACATCTGTATCAGGATCATTATGATAATATCTCAATAAATCCAGCTCATCCACATCAGCCTTATTTCCAATGGAGATAAATTTTGAGAACCCAAACCCTTTGTCTGCTGCATAATCAAGCACAGCTGTGCAGAGAGCCCCGCTCTGGGAAATAAATGAAACATTACCCGGTGTTGGCATTCTTGCAGAAAAAGAGGCATTTAAGGATACATTCTTAGATGGATTAATAACTCCAAGGCAATTGGGTCCCACCACTCTTACACCGGCATTGGCACACAAAGCCTTGATTTCCAGTTCAATCCGGGCACCATCACCCCCAACTTCCTTAAAGCCTGCAGAAACAATCACAATACCTTTAACACCTTTAGCAATACAATCTTTAACTGCCTGTAAAGCAGCTTTTGGAGGAAGAATAATCATTCCAAGATCTATGGGATCCGGGATATTTGATATGCTGGTATAACATTTTACACTTAATACAGATTTTGCCTTTGGGTTAACAGGATAAAGTGTGCCTTTATATCCTCCTGACAAAATATTTGCAAAAATATCATGTCCCACCTTGCCCTTTGTGGTTGAAGCTCCTATAACAGCTATGGTTTCAGGTGAAAATATTGCATCAAGTTTATCCATTGTTGCTCCTTTTGTTATTGCTAAATGACAGTAAAATATTATTAAACATATTATAGAAATAGAAAAATATTTGCAAAGTGATTTATAAAATTTTATTTTTTTTTAATAAATATGTAATATACTTAAAACATGATACAGGATTATATAGGGTAGTTTTAGCAATACTTAATATTACTTGAAGTGTATTGCCTGGATACTCTCTGGATAGACAATTTATTTTTGAACACCATAAAAAAAGTTCAGGAAAATTAAGGAGGGATTGAATATGTTTATGAAATTAATAAGAGATAGAAGAAGTATAAGACAATTCAAAGAAAAACCTGTTGAAAAAGAGAAAATTGATCTGCTGATTGAAGCAGGCTTGCGAAGCCCCTCTTCACGAAGTCTTAATCCATGGGAATTTATTGTAATAACAGACAAGCCAACGCTTGATGAATTGTCCTGTTGCAAACCACATGGAGCAGGGTTTTTAAAAAATGCTGCCCTTGGTATTGTTATAATTGCTGATCCTGAAAAATGTGATGTCTGGATTGAAGACTCTTCCATTGCATCAACTTATATACAGCTGGCAGCAAAATCCATCGGGCTTGAATCCTGCTGGATTCAAATCAGGAAAAGGTTTTACAAAAATGACATCCCATCTGAAAACAGGGTGACAGAAATTTTAAATATTCCCGAAAATTATCGGGTTGAATCCATTATGGCAATCGGCTATGCAGATGAGACAAAAACAGGGCATAAAAGAGATAGCCTTTTATTCAATAAAGTTCATTATGAAAAATATTGATAATTACAATATAGTCACATTGGAAAATTTTATCAATCAAAGTACACTCAAATTATAATTTTTGGATAAATGCGGGTACGTTTATGGGTAAAATGTTGACATATTGATATTTATGGGTAAATATAGATATTTTTATGGGTATTTAAAAGGTAGATTGATGTTGGATCCTTTAATAAAAATAACAAAAGAAGTATTAAATCTCATCGCAAAAATAGACGAGTTCAAAGGTGAATGGAAAGCCATAGGAAATCTGGCACCGGAACGCCTCAGTGCCCTGAAGCATGTTGCCACAATTGAATCTATTGGGTCATCAACCCGGATAGAAGGGGTAAAGCTAACCGATCAGAAAATTGAATTGTTATTATCCGGTCTGGATAAAAAATCTTTTGACTCCAGAGATGAACAGGAGGTCGCAGGTTATGCAGATGTGATGAACATCGTGTTTGAATCCTATGAAGATATTTCGTTTACAGAGAATTTTATCAGGCAATTGCATAAGATGCTGCTTCAGTACAGCTCAAAAGATATCCGGCACAGGGGGGAATATAAAAAAATGCCCAACCATGTGGAAGCCTTTGACCATGACGGAAAAAGCCTTGGTGTCATTTTTGAAACTTCATCACCCTTTGACACCCCAAAAGATATGGAAGAAATATTGGAATGGACCAACAGGCAGTTAAAAGAAAAAGAACTTCATTCTTTGTTAATAATATCTGTATTTATTGTCCATTTTTTGGCGGTACATCCTTTTCAGGACGGCAATGGAAGGCTGTCAAGAATATTAACAACTCTACTGCTGTTAAAAGCGGGATACCTGTATGTTCCTTACAGTTCACTGGAAAGTGTGATTGAGAAAAATAAAGACAATTATTATCTGGCATTGAGGAGAACCCAGTCCACGTTTAAATCTAAAAATTCAAAATATGAGCCCTGGATATTATTTTTTTTAAATGCCCTGGATGCCCAGAAAACAATGCTGTCTCGAAAAATCGAAAGAGAGAAAATTATTATAATGCTGTCAAAGCTGTCACGGCAGATCATTGACCTTGTGAAGGATCATGGAGAATTGTCCATATCTGAGATTGAATCCATTACAAAAGCCAATAGAAACACAATAAAGAAAAAACTCCAGAAACTTGTCAAAGACAGGTATCTGCTTACACATGGCAAAGGCAAAAGTACCCGGTATATAATTGGTAACAGATAGGGCTACCAGATAAATGACAGGCATTTTTTTGACATACAATCGAACTAACCAAATATCGAATCTATGAACATTCTGCTTTACCATTCCCAATCCTCATTATCGATAAGTTCAGCATCTAACCATTCTTGATCAATTGGATCATCTCCTTTTATTTTTGAAATTTTATCAAATTCCTATTCCCCTCAGAGTGAGGCGGCGGGAAAAAGAGAGGTGTATTAATATTATCTCGAGTTTTCTTCTGGTGCTGGGTAAAGAGCTATCTGGAAAGAAAAAAATAGACATTGATTATGAAAATTATGTTGTCTGTTCTGTTGCCCAAACAGACACAATATGATAGTCCAACACTATAAAAATGTTAATGAAGTACCTTGTTTTTAAACAAAGGATAAATCTTATATGAAGTTTTTTTTGTGTGTAATCGGCATGGTCATGATCATTGAAGGTCTGCCGTATTTTGCCTTTCCAATAAAGATGAAAGAAGTGGTGCAGACTATTATAAATTTAGAGGATGCACAGCTTAGGAAATTTGGATTTTTTCTTATGCTTGCAGGGCTTGGTATAGTTTATTTTGCCATGAAAGGTTCTTAGATGTTTCAACTGTCTGATTATGATTATGATCTGCCTGCCAGTAAAATTGCCCAGACACCCTGTAAAAACAGGAGCGAATCAAAACTTTTACATCTGAATAGAGAAGAACAAAGCCTTGCCCACCATCAATTCAAGGACATTGTATCCCTGCTTAAAGATGATGACCTTTTAGTAATCAACAATACCAGGGTTGTCCCTGCAAGGCTTCTGGGTAAAAAAGAGACCGGCGGGAAAATTGAAATTTTAATCATTGATTATGCAGCAGGAGTGAGAAATCTTGAAGAGAAAGGGTTTTTCCAGTGTGAATGTCTGGTCAAGGCTTCCAAACGCCCCAAAAAAGGCTCCATACTTTTACTGGGGGGCAGGGTTGATGGTCAGGTCAAAGCAAGGGTTGAAAATATAAAAGGATATACATCTGAAATCAGGTTTTTAAATGGGAAAGATTTCCCGGTATTTTTACAGAAATATGGAAAAATTCCTCTGCCTCCCTATATAAAAAGAGATGATGCAGCCAGTAATAAAAATGATAACCAAGATTATCAGACCATTTATGCATCAAAAAAAGGTGCAGTGGCAGCACCAACAGCAGGATTGCATTTTACAGATACCCTGATGGATGAGCTTGTTGGAAAAGGGGTTGAAATTGCACAGGTCACCCTCCATGTGGGATATGGTACTTTTGTTCCGGTAAGGGTGGATGATATAAGAGACCATGCAATTCATTCTGAATATTTTTCTTTGTCAAAGGAGAATGCAGAGAGGATCAACAAGGCAAAAAAACAGAATCGACGTGTTGTTGCTGTTGGTACAACAAGTGTAAGAACTCTTGAATTTCTTTCCCATGAAAACGGTATGGTTGCAGCAAAAAGTGGTATGTGCGATCTTTTTATCTATCCGGGCTATATTTTTAAATGTGTTGATGCCATGATTACAAATTTTCATCTTCCTGAATCAACCCTTTTGATGCTGGTATCTGCATTTTATAAAAGAGAAAAAATGCTGGAAGCCTATGGGGAAGCAAAACTCAAAGATTATAGATTTTTCAGTTATGGTGATGCCATGCTGATTGAATAAGGATAATATGTTAAACTTTGATTTATTAAAACAATCCAGTGAAGTCCAGGGTTCAAACCAGTCACGGGCACGACTTGGGACAATAACAACAGATCATGGAATTATTAATACTCCTGTTTTCATGCCTGTGGGAACGTTGGGCTC
>JAOZRI010000137.1 GCA_029940235.1 Desulfobacula sp.
ATATTGACCATAATTCATAATTTGCTCCGGCAATATTGATTTAATATTAGATAACAGATTGATGATTAAAAATAAAGAACTGTAACGTTGCAGTAAATATTTTAAAAGGTTGATTTTAATAGAGTTTGTAATATTTAAGATAATAGAAGTTCAAACAGTAAAAAATTATATTTTTTACTTGACTTAAACAAAATTTATATATATTAAACTTTATTAAGTTAGAGTAAACAATATGAAATTAAATATTATTAACATACTATCAGTCCTTATTCTTGTGGAGGTGATTATTATTACCTCCATAGACAAGGGCTCGTAGTGGCATAAACCTTAAAAACTTTAAAAGCCGTTATCAGCCCAGACAGGGCAGATAACGGCTTTTTTATTTTTAGAAACTTATTATTTTGGGAGATATATTAAAAATGAGAAGCCATACAGCAACAAAAGGTGTTGAAAGAGCGCCCCATAGAAGCCTTATGAAGGCCATGGGCTACACTGACAGAGAAATCAGCCAGCCCCATATCGGTATTGCAAACTCTGCCAATGAACTGATCCCTGGGCATATGCATCTTGATAATATTGTTAAAGCTGTTAAGTCGGGCATTACAATGGCAGGCGGTACTCCCATGGAATTTTCAACTATTGGTATATGTGACGGAATTGCAATGAACCATAAAGGCATGCATTATTCACTTGCATCCCGTGAGCTTATTGCTGATTCCATTGAAGTTACAGCCATGGCTCACCCTTTTGATGCCATTGTCATGGTTCCAAACTGCGATAAAATTATTCCCGGCATGCTTATGGCAGCAGCCAGATTGAATATACCTGCAATATTTATAAGCGGCGGCCCCATGCTTTCGGGCAAACACCCTGAGAATAGAGATAAAAAAATTGATCTTGTCACTGTATTTGAAGCTGTAGGCGCTGTCCAGTCCGGCAGAATGACAAAGGAGCAGCTTTATGAAATCGAAAACTCAGCCTGCCCTACCTGCGGTTCCTGTGCCGGCATGTTTACAGCAAATTCAATGAACTGTCTGACCGAAGCCATTGGCATGGCCCTTGCCGGAAACGGTACAATCCCGGAACCCATGTCTCAGCGGATACGTCTTGCCAAGGAAACCGGCATCAAAATAATGGAACTTTTACAAAACAGAATTACTCCTGATAAAATTTTAACAAGAGATGCATTTTTAAATGCCCTTGCAGTTGATATGGCATTGGGGTGTTCAACCAATACTGTGCTGCATTTAAAAGCACTTGCCAATGAAGCCAATGTGGATATTGATCTCAACCTTATAAATAAAATCAGTGAAAAAACTCCACATCTCTGCTCTTTAAGCCCCGGGGGTGAAGACCGCATTGAAGATCTGGATGTGGCAGGAGGAATTCCTGCTGTCATGAAAGAATTACTGGACCATGGCATGCTCAACAATAAGTGTTTGACTGTTACTGGACATACAGTTGAGCAAAATCTTGAGTCCACTGAAAATAGAGACAAACAAGTCATACGGCCCGTTGAAGATCCTTACCATCTGCAGGGAGGCCTGGCAATACTATTCGGTAATCTTGCCATGGAAGGGTGTGTTGTTAAACAATCTGCTGTCCTTGATTCCATGCTGAAGCATCAGGGACCTGCAAGGGTATTTGACAGCGAAGAAGATGCTACCAAAGCCATACTCGACAACAATATTAACAAAGGAGATGTTATTGTTATCCGGTATGAAGGCCCTGCCGGAGGCCCTGGCATGCGAGAGATGCTCACACCTACCTCTTCCATTGCCGGCATGGGGCTTGATACAAGTGTGGCTCTTATAACCGATGGCAGGTTTTCAGGAGGAACAAAAGGAGCTTCAATTGGTCATATATCACCTGAAGCTGCCCAGGGCGGCTTGATTGCAGTAATCAAGGAAAATGATCAAATCAAAATAGATATTCCTTCCAAAACAATTGAACTTTTAATCTCCAGAGAAGAGATTGATAAAAGATTTTTAAAATGGAAAAAGCCTGAGCCAAAAATCAAAACAGGGTATATGGCACGATACGCAAAAATGGTCAGTTCTGCCGGCAATGGTGCAATATTTAAGATTGACATGGCCAAAGCATGACAATGTCATCCAAAATTAAAGAAATAATATAATTTATTTATATAAATCAAGGAGTTAACAAAATGAAACTTACAGGTGCTCAGATCCTTATAAAGATGATCAGAGAAGAGGGTATTGACACAATTTTTGGATATCCCGGTGGTGCGGTTATAGATATTTATGATACCCTTGCAAAACAGAATGACCTTAAACATATCCTGGTACGTCATGAACAGGGAGCTGTCCATGCTGCTGATGCCTACGCAAGGGCAAATAAATCCGTTGGTGTAGCTCTTGTAACCTCGGGCCCTGGTGCCACAAATACTGTAACAGGAATTGCCTCTGCATATTGTGACTCTATTCCTGTTGTAATTTTCACAGGACAGGTCCCAACAGCTCTGATTGGAAATGACGCCTTTCAAGAAGTTGACATAGTTGGCATCACAAGGCCATGTACCAAACACAACTATCTTGTAAAAGATATCAATAAGCTTGCATCCGTTATTAAAGAGGCATTTCATCTTGCAAGCTCGGGCAGGCCAGGTCCTGTTCTTGTTGATCTTCCTAAAAATGTAATGCAGACTGAGATTGATTTTAAGAATCCAGGCAAAGTGTCATTAAAATCCTATAAACCCAACTATAAACCTAATAAAAAACAGCTCAATAGAGTGGTTGAACTGATCCAGAAGGCAAAAAGGCCTGTAATCTTTGCAGGAGGCGGGGTAATCCTTTCACAGGCTTCAAAACAGCTTACAAGCCTTGCAAAAATAGCAAACATTCCAGTAACAGCATCTTTAATGGGTCTTGGAGCTTTTCCAGGCTCTAATCCCCTATGGCTTGGAATGCTTGGAATGCACGGTACATACAGAGCCAATATGAGCATAGGCAATTGTGATCTTATGATTGCTGCAGGTGTACGGTTTGATGACAGAGTCACAGGAAATATTGAAAAATTTGCACCCCATGCCAAAATTATTCAAATTGATATTGATCCAACTTCAATACATAAAAACATAAAGGTTCAATGTCCCATTGTTGGAGATTGCAAAACTGCTTTAAAAGGCATTCTTCAATTAATGGAAAATAAAATCTTTAATGAGAATGCAACATGGCTTGACCAGATCAAAGCATGGAAGGACACAACTCCTTTAAGATATGATCAGGGCAAAAAAATCATTAAACCACAGTTTGTCATAGAAAAACTATATGACCTGACCAAAGGCAATGCCATTATCACCACAGAAGTCGGACAAAACCAGATGTGGGCAGCACAATATTATCACTTTAATAAACCCAACCACTTTATTACTTCAGGAGGGCTTGGAGCCATGGGGTTTGGTCTGCCCGCCGCAATTGGGGCAAAGGCAGCATGTCCTGACAAACTGGTTGTTGATATTGCAGGAGACGGCTCAATACAGATGAATATCCAGGAATTAATGACTGCCATTGAATCAAAAATAGATGTTAAAATTGTCATTCTAAATAATCAATACCTTGGAATGGTAAGGCAGTGGCAGGAACTTTTTTATGACAAGGTTTACTCTTCCACTGATATGGCCAATGCTCCGGATTTTGTGAAACTGGCCGAGGCTTATGGTGCAAAAGGGTTTAGATG
The DNA here is from genome assembly GCA_029940235.1 of Desulfobacula sp. Lineage (GTDB taxonomy): Bacteria > Desulfobacterota > Desulfobacteria > Desulfobacterales > Desulfobacteraceae > Desulfobacula. The sequence continues at coordinate 3,700 of JAOZRI010000137.1, forward strand.
CGACAGACCCGATGAAGTTGAATCAACTCTATCCAAAGGGTTAAACTCCAAAGGAACTATTGTCATGGAATTTATGGTGGATCGAGAGGAGTCAGTCTATCCCATGGTACCGGCTGGGGAAGCCATAACAGAAATGCTTCTGGTTTAAAGGTGTTTGGATGACAACTCACCCATCTACTTCGTTGCTTCATACTTTTGCAATCCTCACGTACTACAGTACGCTCCGGTTGCAAAAGTATTTGCGCCTTGTATATGGGCAAGTTGTCATCCAAACACGAGTTTCATGATAAATATGAATTTAAAGGATAATGATTTATGAAAACCAACAGATATTTACTCTCCATTCTTGTGGATGATGAACCAGGGGTTCTTTCAAGGATAGCAGGACTTTTTTCAAGCCGTGCATTTAATATTGATTCATTGAGTGTTGCCAACACCACTGAGCCTGAAATTTCAAGGATTACAATGGTGACCAAATGCGAACCGCATATCATTGAACAGATAAAAAAACAGCTCAACAAGCTGATCAATGTTATTACAGTCAATGACCTGACAGATAAAAAATATGTTCAAAGGCAGTTGGCCTTAATCAAGGTCAATGCCCAGCCTGAAAAAAGAGCTGAGATATTGAGAATTGTTGATATTTTCAGATGTAAAATTGTTGATGTGGGACTTTTCCACTACACCATTGAAATGTCAGGGAACAGTGATAAGCATGATGCTATCATCTCTCTATTAACACCCATGGGAATAATTGAGATTGCTTCCACAGGAACCATTGCACTGGCAAGGGAGAATGGTAGATAATTAAAGATTCATAATAAGTAATTAAGGATTTTTACACTTTTTGTAATAGAGTCATCCTTAATTCAGAATTAAAAACTAAGAATTAAACAAGGCATTGGAAAAAATCATGCTTCAAAAAACAGCAACACAAAAAAAAGTGTTTTTATATGACACTACCCTTAGGGATGGTATGCAGGGAGAAAATATTTTCTTCTCTCCTGAAGATAAGGTAAAGATCGCCAAACGTCTTGATCATGCAGGTATTCATTATATTGAAGGCGGATGGCCCGGATCTAATCCAGGAGCCAGTCATTTTTTTAAGCTTGCCAGAAAAATTAAATTTAAACATGCTAAATTAACAGCTTTTGGTGCGACCCGGCGACAGGGGAAAACCTGCAGAGAGGATGCAAATATTCAGGCATTAATAAGCAGCAATGCCCCGGTGGTTACAATTTTTGGAAAATCCTGGGATCTTCATGTTGAATCCATCATGGGAAATTCAAAAAATGAGAATCTTGCCATGATAAAAGAGAGTGTTGAATATATTTTAAAGCATGACCGTGAAATAATCTATGATGCAGAACATTTTTTTGACGGATATAAAGCCAATCGCGAATATGCCTTAAAAACCCTTGAAGCTGCTGTTGATGGCGGCACTAACTGCTTAGTGCTGTGTGATACCAATGGTGGTACCCTGCCCTGTGACATTGAAATCATCACACAAGAAACCATTGAGCATTTTAATTCTTACCTTCAGGCTAAAAGCGATATTCAAGTCAAAAACAGTCCTGAGCTTATTTTCGGGATTCACACCCACAATGATGGTGCCATGGCAGTGGCAAACTCTGTCATGGCAGTACATGCAGGCGCCACCATGGTTCAAGGAACAATCAATGGTTATGGGGAGAGATGCGGCAATGCAGATCTTACTGCTGTGATCCCCATTCTTGCCCTTAAGATGAACCAGGACTGCATTACCAGCAAAAACCTTAAAAAACTTGTAAACCTGTCACGTTTTATCTCTGAAACTGCCAATGTTCCACCTGTAAACTCAAGACCTTTTGTGGGGAAAAGTGCTTTTGCACATAAAGGCGGGGTTCATGTAAGTGCTGTCATGAAAAACCCCAGAGCCTATGAACATATTTCTCCAGATCTGATTGGCAATGAGCGCCGCGTTATTGTTTCAGAGCAGTCTGGTAAAAGTAATATTGAATACAAGGCAAAAGAACTTGGAGTAAACCTTGGTAAAAAAGGCCTTAATGAACATCAGATTGTTAAAAACATCAAAGAGCTTGAAAATTATGGTTATGAATTTGATGCAGCAGAAGGATCGTTAAAGCTTATCATGGAAAAATTAACAGACCAGTATGTTCCCCATTTTGAACTTGAATCCTTCAGGGTTGTGGTGGAAAAAGATAAGGAACGTCCCTGCTATTCCCATGCCATGATCAAAATCAGGGTAGGTGATAAGACTGAAATCACATCGGCAGAAGGAGACGGCCCTGTCAGCGCACTGGATAATGCTCTAAGAAAGGCACTTGCCACAATATTCCCACAAATTGATGATATGCATCTTGTGGACTTCAAGGTGCGTGTCATTGACGGCATGGATGGAACTGATGCAAAGGTTCGTGTTCTTATTGAATCACGGGATGAAAACAATATTTTTTCCACTATTGGTGTGTCGGAAGATATTATTGAAGCAAGCTGGCAGGCTCTTGCTGATAGTTTTCAGTATAAGCTTTCATTGGATAATGGGAAAAAAAAATAATAAATTAATAATTGGAATTATCTTCAATTTAAGATTAAAAATTTTGAATTAAATAAAGGCAAATTATCATGACTAAAAACAGTGAAATCATTATTTTCGACACAACATTAAGAGATGGGGAGCAATCTCCCGGTGCTTCCATGAACCAGGCTGAAAAGCTTCGCATTGCCACCCAGCTTGAAACACTTGGGGTCAATGTCATAGAAGCCGGATTTCCAGCTGCATCCGAAGGGGATTTTAAAGCAGTTCAAGCCATTGCACGAAACCTTAAAA
>JAOZRI010000138.1 GCA_029940235.1 Desulfobacula sp.
TTGGTTCTTTGGCAATTTTTAATACACGTCTGACTTTTTCAATGGGAATTTCCATTTTTTCAGCAATCTCTTCAGGAGAAGGCTCCTTGCCCATCTCCTGAACAAGATATCTTGATGTACGGATTAATTTGTTAATGGTTTCAATCATATGAACCGGGATTCTTATGGTTCTTGCCTGATCAGCAATTGCCCTTGTAATAGCCTGCCTTATCCACCATGTAGCATATGTGGAAAATTTATATCCCCGTCTGTATTCAAATTTATCCACAGCTTTCATTAATCCAATATTACCCTCCTGGATCAAATCAAGAAATTGCAGTCCTCTATTAGTATATTTTTTTGCAATACTGACCACCAGCCTTAGATTAGCTCTGACAAGCTCACGTTTGGAGAATTCAGCACTCCGCCGCCCTTTATCAATCCGTTTAACAATCTTCTTTAAAAAATCAGAGTCTCCTTTTATTTCATTTTTTCTTAGAGAGACCTGGATCATTAAGGAACAAATATCCTGAAATAAAATTTTTGCTCGAATTATGGTAATATCAGACTTAGATCTTACCCACTCCACAAAGACTTTTTCTGTGGATAATTTACCCAGCATAGTAGTACGCTTGACATTAAAAGTTCTTGCACACTTCTCAAGAAGCTCATCAATTTTTGCAAACCAGATAATTGTATTTCTAATATTTTTTTCTATATTATCAATTACACTTGCTTCAAAGCGCCATCTTTTCAGCTGTTCAAAAATAGTTTCTGTATTATCAAAAACCTCCTTTGCAAAAACTTCATATTTTTTTGTTTTTCGCTTTGTAAAGAGCAGGTATTCTCTTTTTTCCTGATTTTCATCATGGAGTTTTCTTATAATTTTTAATGATTTTAAAAACTTTTCCTGTTTGGAAACCTCATCCACAACACCATCGCCTTCATCAACATCTCTTAAGACATGTTTTGGGCGCATGGATTTTTGTTCCATCTTATCGCCATAAATAAAAATAGTGAATATTGTTAAAGGACAATCCAGCATAGCTCTTAAAATATTACGTTCCCCAAGCTCGATCTTTTTAGCAATTTCGATTTCACCTTCACGACTGAGCAGTGTGACCATTCCCATCTCTTTAAGATACATCTTTACAGGATCAGTAACAGCACCAAACTCAACATCGGAACCATCTTTTTTAGGAGCCAATAAATCCTTTACAATCTGCTTTTTTTCTTTTTCTGCCTGCTTGGCTGCTTCAATTTTAGGGTCTTTTTTAACCCTGGTAGTTTTTTTCTTAGTTACTTTTTTAGCTGGTTTTTTACTTTTCTTATTTATGTTTTTACTTTTCTTTGCAGCAGTATCAGCTGTTTTGCCTGTGGTTTTGGCTGCTGCTTTAGTTTTTTTAGTTGTAGTTATTGTTTTCTTTTTTGCGGTTTTCTTTTTTGTAGTAGCTTTCTTTGCAGTGGCCCGCTTCTTTTTTTCAACTTTTTTAGTTTTTTCTTTTTCCATGTCCACAAGCTTGATACCAAGCTCTTTAAACTGCATGACAATATCGTCAATTTGATCCAACAATGCTACATCATCAGAGATTGCATCATTAAGTTCGGCAAAAGAGAGAGAACCTGTTTTTTCCCCTTTTTTAACAAGTTTTTTTAACTCTTTGTTACTCATCACCACATTCTCTCCAGACTTTTTTGTCTTACCTGCCATATTTATGCCTCCCAAAGGCTTATTTAGTACCTAATTATTGTAATTGCTGAATTTCAGCCTGTTTTTCCTTTAACAACTCCATCAATTCAGAATCACAGCCCTTTTCCGCACTTATAATTTTACTGGTCAAAGTATTTTCTTCTTTTTTTCTTACTCTGATAATTCGATTTATCAGAGATAATGCTGTCTGTTGAATATCCTGATCCATAAAAGAATCATCCATGGATAAAGAGGCTATAAGCTGTTGATCCTCACTATTTTCCATTGTTGCCATAACATTTGTAATGAAGGCCTTTTTATCAGAATCAATGCCTATAATCTTTTTTCCAATGAACTTTAATTTTTTTGAATAAAAATATTCTAAAACACCTGTTTTATTTATTTTATCAATGATTTCAGGAAAATTAAGCACCATTGAAATCATCTGTTCTTCTCTTCTGTCTGAATCCAGCCTTACTTCATCTTTTGTTCCATCAAACAAATAAGGTTTTGATATGCTCTCTTGAGTATGCAAGTATTGTTCCCTCACCTTTTCCAGGACAGCATTTTCATCAATATTCAAAGTTTCAGCAAGTTCTTTAATGTACAAAGACCTTAATGCCGTGTCTTGAATGGTGATCAAATACGGCTTCATATCATTCAAAATTTTGATTCTGCCCTCCACGGAAGATCCATGTGTATCAATTGAGACCTGTAAAAGAAATTGCATAATGGTTTTTGCTTTTAAAGCAAGTGCATTAAACGCCTTTTGCCCGTGTTCCACCACATAGGAATCTGGATCACTCTTTTCTGGAAGTACAAGAATTTTTATGTCAACGCCCTCTCTCATAAAAATTTTAATACTTCTTTTTGCAGCACTGATTCCTGCTGCATCAGAATCAAAAACAAGTATCATTTTAGAAGCATACCCTTTAAGAATCCTGATATGTTCATGGGTTAGTGCAGTCCCAAGGCTTGCCACACAATTTTTGATTCCATGCTGATAAAGAGATAAAAAATCAAAATACCCTTCAACTATATATACAAAGTCTTCTTGCCTACAAAACTGTTTTGCTGCATGAAGTCCATAGAGAATACGACTTTTACTATAAACCAACGTTTCAGGTGAGTTCATATATTTTGGCATGGCATCATCCATGACCCTGCCGCCAAAACCTGCTACCTGCATATTTATATCAAAAATAGGAAACATAATCCGGTTTCTGAACCTGTCATAATAGCCATTGTTCTGCTTTCTTTCCAAAACCAAACCCGATTGAGCCGCAACCCCTTCAGAAACTTTCAATTTTTTAAACTCTTTAACAACACTATCCCAGCTGTCATGGGAGAATCCAAGATGAAATTCATTAATAATATCGTCAGATATTTTTCTTTGTTTAAGGTATCTGGCAGCTATTTTACCACTGTTTGAATTTTTTAATTGACTATAATAATACTCCATTGTGGTTTTATTGAGCCTGAACAGGCTCTCTTTGAGTTTAAGCTGTTTTCTTTTTGCAGGATCAATTTCTTTGGTTTCAATGGTTATATTATGCTTGCGGGCCAACATTTTTGCAGCTTCCGGAAAAGTAATGCCATGGTATCTTTTTAAAAAATTCAATACGTTTCCACCTGCACCACAGCCAAAGCAATAATAAATCTGTTTATTAATATTTACAGAAAACGAAGGAGTTTTTTCAGAATGGAATGGACATAAACCAAAAAAGTTGCTTCCAGATTTTTTTAAGATAACATTTTGAGAAATAATATCAACAATATCTGAAGTATTTAAAATTTGCGCTATCTTTTCTTCAGGAATATACATCTCGCTGGTGCTGACTCCAAAAATTTACCGAAAATTACCAAAAATTAATTGTTCTGCAAGTAAAATAATCTAAGTACTATAAATTACATGTCAATAATTGCTATTTTGAAATCCTTATGGCCTCTTTTAAATCAAGGGTTCCTTCATAGAGAGCTCTTCCTGTTATAACCCCTGTCACCCCTTTGTTCTCAACCCTAAGAAGATTTTTAATATCTTCAATTGTGCTGACACCACCTGACGCTACTATGGGTATTGAAACAGCCTCAGCCAAAGCTGCTGTCTCTTCAATATTAGGGCCGGTTTGCATGCCGTCTCTGTGTATATCGGTAAAATTGATTGCTGCAACTCCGCATGATTCAAACTCCTTTGCCAGGTCCACAGCTCTTGTTTTGGATGTTTTGCTCCATCCTTCAACTGCAACCATGCCATTTCTTGCATCAATACCAACAACAATCTGACCTTGAAAATTTTTGCATGCCTCTTTAACCAGCTCTGGATCATAAAGAGCAACACTTCCTATGATGACTTTTGAAACTCCTGCCTCAACATACATTTCAATGGTTTTCAAGTCTCTTATTCCACCACCCACCTGTATGGGAACTTTAATATTGGAAAGAATATCCTGTATGGTTTGAAAATTTTCCACCTGTTTTGCAAAAGCTCCGTCAAGATCAATCACATGGATAAGCTCAGCTCCACAAACTTCCCATTTTTTTGCCATGCTTACAGGATTATCAGAATAAAGGGTGGTATCTTCCATACGTCCTTGCAAAAGCCTGACACATTTGCCTTGTTTGATATCAACAGCTGGTATAATTATCATTATTTATAAACTTCCCTTGGTGGACAAGGTCTCATCAATATTTAGATTAATTCTTGTTGCCATGTGCAAAGATCTGCCCATAGCCTTGAAAATTGATTCAAGGACATGGTGTTCATTTTTGCCATATTGACTGTTAATATGAAGGTTAAATGCGCCTTGAACACAAAAACTTTGAAAAAATTCCCTGGCAAGGTCGATACCAAATTGTCCTTTTACCTTAAGGCCTTCGGGAAAATTATAAACAAGATAGGGTCTGTTTGATAAATCTACTGTTACCGTGGACAAAGCCTCATCCATGGGAACAGAGGAATCACCAAATCTGACGATCTTTATTTTCTTTTCAAGGGCAGTGAAAAGAGCCTGGCCAAGAACAAGTCCTGTATCCTCTATGGTGTGATGAAAGTCAACTTCAAGATCTCCTTTAACCTTAAGTTCAAGATCAAAAAAACCGTGTACGCAAAAAGCTGTGAGCATATGATCAAAGAGAGGAATACCCGTGGAGATATCAGCCTTGCCCGAACCATCGAGGTCAAAACAGATATTAATTTGTGTCTCGTTTGTAGACCTTGCAACACTTGCTTTGCGACCCATAACATATCCTTGGAATAGAGTTAATAAAACTAACATCTGCCATCAATGCGAAAAACCCATTTAAAATCAATCCTTTAATATATATAAACCAGCTGTTTTTGTCAATTATTTTTAACATGCTTATTTTGCATTTTTATTAAAATTAATATTTTTTTAAAAAAATATTGACCGACACTCTTTTTGCCATGTACTATGTCTTTTTAAATTTGAAATTAACATCTGTATATAGATAATTTCAGGATAAAATAGAATTTCATAATAGAAAGGAATGACCTATGGCGGTAGATGTCATTAAACTTGGAAATAAAAAACAAAAAAGTATTTTTCTTGATAAAGTTAAGAAATTACTTCCAGAGGGTGGCAATTTAAATGCCTGTTTAACCTGTGGTGCATGTTCTGCAGGATGTCCTGCTACCGGACTTGATAATATGGATCCTCGAAAATTTCTTCGCATGGCAGCCCTTGGCATGGATGAAGAGATTGTTAAATCTGACTGGGTATGGATGTGTACCATGTGCCAGCGTTGTATTTATGTTTGCCCCATGCAGATTGATATTCCACAATTAATATTTAATGCCAGAGGACTTCGTCCGAGAGAAGAGAGACCAAAAGGTATTCTGGACTCATGTAATCTGCAACTAAAAAATGAAACTACCAGTGCCATGGGGACAACACCTGAGGACTATGAATTTGTTGTTGAAGATGTCCTGGAAGAATACCAGGAATCCCAACCCGAATTTGCAGACATGCAGGCACCAATTGATAAGCAGGGAGCTGAATTTTTCTTAAACCAGAATTCAAGAGAACCTGTTACTGAACCTGATGAAATGGTACCTCTATGGAAGATTCTCCATCTTGTAGGTGCTGACTGGACTTATGGTTCCAAGGGCTGGGCAGGTGAAAACTATTGCCTGTTCCTTGCAGATAATGATTCATGGAAACATGTAACAAAAACCAGTGTGGATCAGGCCAATCATCTTGGTTGTAAAACGTTTCTCAACACCGAGTGAGGTCACGTAACTTTCTCAGTCCGGGCCGGAGTGAAAAAATTCAACCTCGAACATAATTTTGAAATCAAAAATATTTATGAATACTATGCAAAATGGATTCGTGAAGGAAAATTAAAAGTCAATTCAGACTGGAATAAAGACCTGAAAATAAAATTTACTGTGCAGGACCCCTGCCAGATTGTTAGAAAAAGCTTTGGTGACCCCATTGCTGAAGATTTAAGATTTGTTGTTAAATCAGTTGTGGGAGAAGAAAACTTTATTGACATGCAGCCAAACAGATCCAATAACTATTGCTGCGGTGGCGGCGGTGGATTTCTGCAGTCAGGATTTAAAGAAGAACGCCTTAAGTATGGAAAATTAAAAGATGATCAGATTAAAGCCACAGGAGCTGATTATTGTGTTGCAGGCTGCCATAATTGCCATGCCCAGATCCATGAACTAAGTGAACATTACGGCGGGAATTATCCTGTGGTCCACATGTGGACACTGATTTGTCTCTCCTTAGGTATATTAGGACCCAATGAACGTGAATATCTTGGAGATGACTTAAAAGAAGTTAATGTGTTTCATCCTGAAACAGC
>JAOZRI010000538.1 GCA_029940235.1 Desulfobacula sp.
ATGAAGGATTTGCAACCCCGGAAGGTGCTCCCACCCAGAGGCTGATAGATATCGACACAGAACTGGCCAGGGGAGGAGTTGGCCTGATCATAGCCGGTACAGCCCATATCAGTCTTGAGGGTAAATGGGGTAATAACGGCATTGGAATGGACCATGATAATCTTATCAAACCTTTAAAGCGATTGTGTAAAGCAACCCAGGAAGCTGGTGGCACCCTTGCAGCCCAGCTATTGCATTGTGGTACCACCGTAAATCCGGCCACCCTGTCAGAAAGAGGAGCGCTTCTCGGTCCTTCTGCCATGATTGATCCCCTATTCGGTCACCCTGTAGAGGAGTTGACACAAGATCACATCCTGAAGATAGTGGATGATTATGCCAAGGCTGCTTCAAGGGCTAAAGAAGCCGGGTTTGATGCGGTTCAAATCCACAGTGGTCATGGATACCTGATCAACCAATTTTTAAGCCCATCCAGAAATTTTCGAAAAGACCAATACGGCGGCTCTCTTGAAAACCGCACCCGATTGCTCTGCCAGGTATATGAAGCAATCAGGGGAGCAGTGGGCAAGGATTTTCCCTTGCTTATCAAAATGAGCGCCTATGATGGATTTCCCGGTGGTGTGGAGCCATATGAGGCCGTCCATACAGCGGCTATACTGGATGCCATGGGTATCAACGCCATTGAGGTTAGCGCTGGAACTCCGGAGGGTGATAAAAAAGGAGGCTGGGATCATATCCTTCCTGCACCCTTCGAAGAAGGCTCTTTGCTAAAATATGCGTTGTTGATAAAAGAAAAAGTCAATTGTCCTGTGATTTCAGTCGAGGGGTGGCGAAATCCAAAAAAAATAGAAAAAGCTCTCGAAAAAATAGATGCAGTATCCATGAGCCGTCCTTTTATCAGAGAACCAAACTTAGCCAATCGATGGCTCGAAGGTGACCTTTCGCCTGCTCTCTGCATCTCCTGTAACAAATGCCTCGAGTTACAAAAGGACACAGGGATGGCCTGTGTTTTTCATGACAAGTAGAGGGTTATATTAAACCCAATTTATATTGAGCTCAGTTCTGAAAAAATGAAAGTGACTTTGGCTACAAACCCCTATTACGCAAAGCAAAGATCTTGAGAGGACCGGAGGCGGACCGGAAATATTCCAGTCACAATACAAGAATAAAAAAACCTATAATAAAGGATACTTATTGATTAATCATAAGCGATGGTATATATTGTTAACTTAAAATATTTTTTTTCTCAGTGAACCTTTTTTGATTGACATTATGATACTCGATTGCTACTTTACATTCAATAGCGCCCACTCCTCTGATATCAACTTGTTTGATATTACGTTTGGGCCTTCTTGTTTTTAGGGCCTGTCATATGAAAAAAAAAGCCCAAACCTCAGTCACAAAACCACACAAAAATTATTCTGAATTAGTAGATAAACTAATTAGCAGAGGAATGATAATTCCCAATCGGAGACGAGCTGAGAAAAAATTGTCTCAGATAGGTTATTATCGGTTAAGCGGGTTCTGGTATCCAAAATAAAAATCTTAAATTGGTAGAATATGTTTTTAAAACTATTGATGCTTTCAATTATAGCTATTCGGAAATCTATCCAGTGGAAGAGGATGAATCAGCAGAACAATAATTATGTCTGGTTGAAAAATCAGTTTAAAAGTAATTCGATAAAAAATCCGGGAAACCCCTATTGCGCAAAGCAAATATTTTCAGAGGACCGGAGGCGGACCGGAAAAACAAAAAAGGCTTTCAGTGAATCTCTGAAA
>JAOZRI010000539.1 GCA_029940235.1 Desulfobacula sp.
AGAATATAAAAAGCTTGCTCTTTCCGGTCATTGGTATTCCCTCACAAGTTCAAGTTGAGTGATCAGTTAATTGCTGCCAAAATCTTCTGTAAAGAGGAAGAGATCAGTTTCATCTACTGCACCGTCATTATTCAAATCTGCATAACATGGTGTAGCTTCTGAGCAGTCAGTCCTGCCAAATTCATCAACGAGAACAGCCATGTCCTCTCCATCACAGTCAAGATCACCATCCGGGTCAGCCAGTACTCCTGAAGGAGCACTGCCACCATCTCCAGGCAATGTGCCGGCAAGATACTCCCTTAAATTGCTGTATCCGTCATTGTCAGGATCATCCATGCCGTCATCAGGGTCTAATGGATTTGTATATGGTTTGTTATCGTCCTCCCATTTGTCATCCATACCGTCGCCGTCGGTATCTGGATTGTTAATCAAGGTTCCCAGGGCATCTTCTTCAGTGTCGGTAAGGCCGTCACCATCCTGGTCAATGCTGATTAGACCCGATTCCAGAGTTAAGGGGAGAAGTTCGGGGTATGCAGCAGTCAGGTCGGGATTTAGATTGTTTGCACCGGTAAGCACCTGTACGTCATCACCGCTGCTGCTGTATCCAGCCTGGGTATTATTAATATTTGACATTGCAAGGTTTATGGAAGAGTCATACTCTGCTGTTGCTGTAACAGTAAAATTCAGGGATAAAAGCGTTGTAAAACCAGATCCTGAAGGCGCTTGTTTTGCACCGCAGAACATTATGGTTCCTGAAACATCATTCCAGTCAGATTCATTAAAAAATATTGATCCAATAGAGTTTAAAAGCAGATCATCTGAATCATAGGAGATGCTGAATACTGCACCTGCAATCTGTGCTGATTCATCCACATTAATGAGAATTGAAATAGGATCTCCTCGGCGGATTGCTGTGGCACTCCCTGCTGTCAGTGTTACAGCATTGGCACTGTTGGCAAACATGCAAAACAGCATGAGAAATAAAACAAACAGGTGCAGCTTTGTTGTTTTCATCGTAAATCTCCTATAAAAATTAGATTAAATATTGACATTATTTAAATTTTTTATCTTAATCCATTTATAATTTCAAGGATATAAATCAGCTCTTCCGGGCCGATTTTATCATCCCCGTTCACATCAGCACCGCTGGTGTCATAGTTTGATCGGATGCCTGCTGGGTCCTGCCCTGTCAAAACATCAAGGACAAGAGTTGCATCGCCCTGATCCACAGATTTATCATCATTGATATCACCTTTCATAACAGGAACAACAGCAGTCACCACAAATATCTTAATGGTATTTATTCCTATATCCACATCTCCCTCTGAATGGGTATATCCGTCAGCTTCCACATGAACTGGCCAAAGACCTTTAGATGGGGTAAATGAATAGTATCCAGTGTTTGAGGTCGTTTGGCTGTCAGATTTTCCAGTAGAAGGGTATCTCACTACAACCTTGGCATCTTCTATGAGCTCATTATCCGTATTGCGCACATAACCATATAGTTTTCCAGGATCTCCTTCAGGTATGTATATTAAGAGATCATATCCGGTATTTTCACCATAAACAGATGGAGGAGCCTGTGTCGCCATAATATAATAGATTCCATCCCTTGTGCACGGCCAGGAAAGTGGTGCTGTTCCTGTTGTGCTCCCAAGTATTGTGGTGCCGTTGGAGTCATACAGGGTGATCACTGGTGAACAACTGGTTTCCAGATTTGCAGTTATGATTTCATAGGTCTTGCCGGCATTACCATAAAACTTAACCCAGTCTTC
>JAOZRI010000540.1 GCA_029940235.1 Desulfobacula sp.
CAAATTTTATATTGTCAAACTTGACAAGGCAAGTGTATTCCCCTTTGAAAAATTAAGCCTTGTTAAAAATCATGAATCCAGCCTGAAACAGCAGGGATTTAAAGATACCTGCATTAAAAAACTTATTCTCACAGAAGAGGATTTATAAAATTATGAAAATGGTATTAACAGGTCTTGGAAAGCTTGAAATCAGGAACACTGATACATTGGGTGACAAATCAGATGATAATAAAATCAAACCCCTTGAAAAAGGATATATTAAAACCAAAGTGCTTTGCTGTGCTATCTGCAGGACAGATGCCAAAATGTGGGAACAGGGGCACAGAGACCTTGTATTTCCAAGGGTTCTTGGTCATGAAATGGTGGTTGAAGATCAAAACCAGGCAAGGTATGTTGTGTGGCCCGGGAAAAGCTGCGGGATTTGTCAATTTTGCACAACAGGCAGGGAAAATCTTTGCGAAGATATGGAAATCACAGGTTTCCATAAAGATGGAGGATTTGCAGATTATGCTGTTTTGCCAAAAGAGAGTCTTATACCTATTCCAGATAACCTTGATACCCATGTTGCCTGTTTTGCCGAGCCAATAGCCTGTGTTATAAATGCCTTTGAAAAATTATCCTTTAAAAAAAATGACAGAATACTGATTTATGGGGCCGGCACCATGGGTTTAATCACAGCGCTTTATGCTAAAAGCTTTGGACTTATTCCTTTTATTATAGAAAAAAATGAAGATAAAATAAAACATATTAATCATGTTCTGCAAACAGTTGAAATTAAGTGTTCAAAAGATACCCTTAAAAGCGAATTTGACTTGGTAATCAACACTTGTGCCGATTTTATTGCATTCAGCCAGGGTATTGTGAAAATCGGTAAAGCAGGGCAGATCTCTTTTTTCAGTGGAATTACTAAAAATGAACAGGTTGAAACAAATCTTTTAAATCTTCTCCATTATAAAGAAGTTAAAGTGTCTGGAGTTTATGGCATGACAAGGGATCATATGAAAAAAAGCATTGATTTTATGCTGACCCATGAAATCTGGCTTAAGCTGTTGATTGAAAAAATTGTCCCTCCCTCAAAAGCTTTAATACTGATGTCAAAGGTACTTTCCGGAAAATACTTAAAATTTATCCTTGATTTTGGCCTTACAGACAATATGCCGGAAATTAAAACCATTGAAAAAAACAATGCTCCGGGTCTCAATCTTGATGACCTGCCTTTCAAAAGCCTTTGCAGGCAAATCATCAAAGCTGTTGAACCACTGCCTGACACACTGCTTGCTGCAGCAACCACAAAAATTGATAATAAAACAAAACCCCTTGGCGCCCTTGGCCGTATGGAAGATCTTGCCATCCAGATGAGTCTGATCCAAAACAGCCTTAATCCTGAAATCCAACAGAAAAATTTGTTTGTTTTTGCCGGGGATCATGGAATTACAGAGGAGGGAGTTTCAGCCTATCCGTCTGAGGTTACAGCCCAGATGGTGGATAATTTTTTAAATGGTGGTGCAGCAATTAATGTTCTCTGCCGTCACCACAATATTAATATAAAAGTTGTGGACATGGGAGTAAATCGTAAATTTTCCTCCCACCCTGACCTTGCCATAAAAAAGGTTGCAAAGGGAACCCGTAACTTTGCCATTGAAGATGCCATGACAAAGGAGCAGATGCTCAAAGCTCTTGAGAATGGGATGGCAGTATTCCTTGAAGCCCATGAAAAACACCCCATAGATATAGTGGGGCTTGGAGAAATGGGCATTGGCAATAC
>JAOZRI010000139.1 GCA_029940235.1 Desulfobacula sp.
AGAATGGCGGCTCGTTAACAATCATTGCCACAATACTTGTTGATACAGGCAGCCGCATGGATGAGATTATCTATCAGGAATTTAAAGGGACAGGCAATATGGATCTGTTTTTATCCCGTGAATGTGCAGAGCAGAGGATATGGCCGGCCATTAATATCAACAAATCCGGCACAAGGAAAGAAGACCTTCTCATGGATAAGGATGAATATAAAAAAATAGTTGGTATTCGAAGAAGTGTTGCCACCATGGATGAACAAGCAGCAATGACACAATTTTTATCCTACATTGAATAGGTGCCATTTGGCAAATCTGATTTTACCGAATATTATAACAAAGCATTCTCAAAGACAAATGACATATCTTCAGCAAAGACAATTTCCATCTGTTTTTGAATGGATCTTGGAATCTCTTTAATATCCTTTTTATTATCCATTGAAACAATAACTTTTTCAATACCATTGGCATGGGCAGCCAAAAGCTTTTCCTTTAAGCCTCCAACAGGAAGAACCCTACCGCGCAATGTAATTTCACCTGTCATGGCAACTTTTCTTGAAACTTTTTTGCCGGTTAAAACTGAAACTACTGCTGTACACATGGATATCCCTGCAGAAGGTCCATCTTTCGGTATTGCACCTTCTGGAACATGAATATGAATATCAAGGGTTTTATAAAAATCTTCTTTGATATTTAACTCTTTGCTTCTGGACCTTACAAAACTCACCGCAGCCTGGGCAGATTCTTTCATGACATCTCCAAGCTTTCCTGTAACATGTACATTGCCCTTACCGGGCATGGTCACAGCCTCTATAGTAAGAAGTTCACCTCCGGCCTGGGTCCATGCAAGTCCTGTAACAATCCCAATTTTATCTTCTTTTTCAAGAATACTGTCTCTAAAGTAAGGCTGCCCAAGATATTTTAGAACCAGAGTCGTGGAAATCCGATGTAATTTTCTATTCTCTGTTTGAACGATTTCCCTTGCAATTTTTCTCAATACAGAAGAGATCTCCCGCTCTAAATTTCTGACACCTGCCTCTTTAGTATATTGTTTTACTATGGCATGGATGGCATTTTTAGAAAAAACTGCATCAGCTTTAGTAAGACCATTTTCTTTTAATTGTTTTGGCAATAAATATCCTGTGGCGATTTTCTCTTTTTCATACTCGGTATATCCTGGGATATGAATAATTTCCATCCTGTCTCTTAATGGTATCGGGATATCATGTAATGTGTTGGCTGTGGTTATGAAAAGAATTTGAGAAAGGTCATAATCAACTTCAAGATAGTGGTCATTAAAATTCTTATTCTGCTCAGGGTCAAGGGTTTCAAGCAGGGCAGATGATGGATCTCCTCTGAAATCAGCAGTCATTTTATCAATTTCATCAAGGCAGAACACAGGATTATTATATCCTGTTTTTTTCAGGGTCTGGATAATCTTGCCGGGCATGGCACCCACATAGGTTCTTCTGTGACCTCTTATCTCTGCTTCATCCCTGACACCACCAAGAGATATTCTTGCAAAGGACCTGCCTGTGGCAGAAGCTACTGATTTTGCCAGAGATGTCTTTCCAACCCCGGGCGGGCCGACAAGACAAAGAATTGGTCCTTTTATTTTTTTTACAAGAATCTGTACTGCAAGATATTCAAGTATTCTCTCTTTGGGTTTTTTAAGACCATAATGATCCTGATCCAGGATGTATTCAGCTTGCTTAAGATTATTTTTTGAGCGGTTTTTTCTAAACCAGGGCAGAGAAATCAACCAGTCAATATAATTTCTGACCACAGTGGCTTCAGATGACATGGGAGACATCATCTTCAATTTTTTAAATTCACGCCTTACAACTTGGGCAGCCTCTTTGGACATCCTCTTTTTCTTAATCCTGTTTTCAAGTTCATGAAATTCGGCTGCACCCCCATCTTCACCCATCTCCTTTTTAATGGCGCGCATCTGCTCATTCAAATAGTGCTTTTTCTGCAGTTTCTCCATCTGTTCTTTGACCCGACCCTTGATTTTCTGGGACATGGAAAAAACTTCTGTCTCTTTTTGAATAAACTTTAATAGTAGAAAAAATCTCTCTTCAATATTGCCACATTCAAGCAATTTTTGTTTATCAATTACTTTAAAGGGCATCTGGCTTGCAATGGTATCTGCAAACTTAGATTCATGGGCAGCAAGAGCGTTAAGATTTTTAAAAAAATTTTGTGACACTGCCTTGGAAAGGGTTGCATAATGTTTAAATGCTTCAGTAACTGTTCTAATAGCTGGTTCCCTTGCTTTTTCAGAGAGGGGATCTTCAGACAGATAAATGTAGTCAACACCAAGGAACCCATCCTCATCAGACAATTTAACAATTTTGCCTCTCCTGCATCCTTCTAACAGTGCTTTAACTGTGCCGTCGGGCAGACGCAGAAGCTGAATAATCGTAGCTTCAGTACCAACCTGAAAAATATCATTTATATCAGGTTTTAAAATTTCAGGATCTTTCTGGCTTGTTAAAAAAATCTTTTTGTCTGCTGCCATGGCATGGGACAAAGCCTTAATGGATTTATCCCTTCCCACAAACACAGATGTAGTAATGGATGGGAACAACACCATATCTCTTAAAGGCACCAGAGGAAGATGGTTTTTCTCTTCTGGTAAACCATTCTGGTTAAAGAGCTTGGGAATGTTAATCATTAATTTTTAAACTCTCTTGTTTCAGGCTTGTTTTTTCTTGGGCTGCTCATAAAGCAGTATCGGATTTTCATTCTTCAGTACTACCTCTTCACCGACAACACACTCCTGAACATTCTCTTTTGAAGGAATTTCAAACATTATATCCAGCATGGTTTCTTCCATAATAGCACGAAGACCCCTTGCCCCGGATTTTCTTTTTACTGCCTCTTTTGCCATGGCTTTGAGGGCTTCATCTGTAAACTGAAGTTTTACACCTTCAATTTTTAGCAATTCCCTATACTGTTTAACAAGAGCGTTCTTAGGTTCAGTTAGAATCTGCACCAATGATTGTTCATTAAGCTCACCTATGGATGTAATAATTGGCAGACGGCCCAGGAACTCAGGAATAAGACCAAATTTAATAAGATCTTCCGGCTTAAGCTGCTCAAGCAAATCACCTATATTCCTCTCTTTTTTACCAACAATCTTTGCACCAAACCCCATGGATTTTTTGGTAATTCTTCTTTCAATTAACTTTTCAAGCCCTGTAAATGTTCCGCCACAGATAAAAAGAATATTAGAGGTATCAATCTTAACATAGTCCTGCTGGGGATGTTTTCGCCCCCCCTTTGGCGGAATACTTGCAACCGTGCCTTCAATAATTTTTAAAAGTGCCTGCTGGACACCCTCTCCTGAAACATCCCGGGTGATGGAAGGGTTATCGCCGCGCTGGGATATTTTATCAATCTCATCAATATAAATTATTCCCTTTTGAGCTTTCTCAACATCATAATCAGCATTCTGAACAAGGGACAAAATTATATTTTCAACATCCTCACCAACATAACCTGCTTCTGTTAATGCTGTGGCATCTGCCAGGGCAAATGGCACATCAAGAAATCTTGCAAGGGTTTGGGCGAGAAGTGTTTTCCCGCATCCAGTAGGACCGATGATAAGGATATTACTCTTTTGAATTTCCACATCATCTTCTCTCTTTTCCAGGGTTGAAGTCAAACGTTTGTAATGATTGTAAACAGCCACAGCAAGAACCTTTTTAGCTCTATCCTGTTCAATAACATAGGAATCAAGCAAATCTTTTATCTCTATGGGTTTTAAAAAATCTTTTAACCCGTTATTATCTGCAGCCTGCTTCTCTTTTTCTTCATCTTCAACAATTTCACCACACAGATTTATACACTCATTACAGATATAAACGCTGGGGCCTGCTATCAGCTTTTTAACCTCTTTTTGACTTTTACCGCAAAAGGAACAGAAAAAAGGTTCCGGGGTATCATCCTTGCTTTTGGTCATGCTTAAACTACTCCTTTGAAGTATCCTCGTTTTCTTCTTCCAACTGACTTCTATCTGTAACAACTTTGTCCACAATGCCATATTCTAAGGATTCATTGGCTGACATAAAAAAATCTCGATCAGTATCATCAGATATTTTTTCAATATTCTGACCAGTATGAAGGGATAAAATTTCATTTAATGTATCTTTCATCCTTAAAATCTCATTGGCCTGGATTTTAATATCAGTTGCCTGGCCCTGGGCACCGCCAAGGGGTTGATGAATCATTATCCTGGAATTTGGCAAGGTAAATCTTTTGCCTTTTGCTCCTGCGGTGAGCAGCAAAGCTCCCATGCTTGCAGCCTGACCAATACACACTGTTGCAACATCGGGTTTTATGTATTGCATGGTATCATAAATGGCAAGACCTGCTGTCACAACTCCTCCCGGAGAATTTATATAAAAACTTATATCCTTTTCAGGATCTTCTGATTCCAGAAACAGAAGCTGGGCAACAATGACATTGGCAATCTCATTATCTATGGCAGATCCAATGAAAATTATTCTATCTTTTAAAAGGCGTGAGTAAATATCATAGGCACGCTCTCCTCTGTTGCTCTGCTCTACAACCATTGGGATAAGAGGCACGGTTTTAACTCCTTCAATGTTATTTTTTTTACTTTTTAACTACTCTGCTTTTTTGGATGCATCTTGGTCTTTTGTATCTGCATCTTTTTTATCACTATTGCCAGCATTGTCTTTTTCAGCAACTTCGACAGCGTCAGTGTTGTCTTTAACTGCATCTGCCTCAATCTCAGTAATACTGCCCTGCTCTATTATAATATCAACAGCTTTCTTTTCAAGCTGAGTATGTTTATAAAAATCAAGCTGTTTTGGGTCCATATTGAAATAATTCTTCACTGAATCAACAGGAGCATTCATCCCAAGGGCCATTTCTTCAAAGCTTTTCTCCAACTCTTCGTCAGTAAGCTCAAGTGTTTCCTGGGTAATAATCTTATCAAGAATCAAATGTCTTCTAGCTTGTTTTTCTGCCACATCACGATACTGGGTTTTAAGCATCTCTTTGCTCAAGCCTGCTTCTTCAAGTGTTGTATTGTTGGCAGTAAAGGATTGTTCTGCTTCCATGATAATACCATTAAGCTCTCCGTCGATCATGACTTCTGGCACTTCAAATTCATATTTCTCCAGAAGGTTCTGGAAAACTTGCTCGGAGAGTTCATGCTGTATTCTCCGGGCATATCCTTTCTCCAGGTTTTCCCGGATAGAGATTCGGACATCATCCAGAGTTTCGTACTGACCAAGATCTTTTACAAGGTCATCATTGATTTCCGGTAAAATTTCTTCCTGGATTTCTGTTAATTTTACTTTATAAACAATGGTTTTGCCCTTTAAATTTTCATCGTGGAAATCATCAGAGTATGGCACTTCGATCTCAATATCCTGAACCGGAGTCACCCCTATCAATTTTTCTGAAAACTCCTTTGGCATGGCATCCTGTCCTATTCCCATGACATAATTTTCAATTTTAGGTGTTGGGTCAAAGGGTTCATCATTTAAAAAACCCTGATAATCCATCAATACAAAATCACCCTCTTTAACAGGACGTTCTTCTGTCACGGTCTCTTTTTTAGCCATTGTTTTTTGAATCATGTGAATCTGGCTTTCTACCTCACCATCTGATACTTCATATTTTGTCTGCTCAAGGGCAATGCCTTTATAATCAATATCATCAAGCTCAGGCCTTATTTCCACTGTAATATCAAAAATATATGCTTTTTGAGGGTCCAGTTCGGGTGGATCCATCTGTGGACCCCCAACAATATTTAAATCATATTCTTTAATGGCCTCAATAAATGCCTGCTGGATCAAACGGGGTGCAACATCTGCATGGACATCTTTTGAAAATCTATTTTCCAATACCTTACGGGGAATCTTACCCTTTCTAAATCCTTTTACATCTGCCTTTTTTTTTAAATCATTATAGGCAATATTCAGCTCTTTGGTAATATCTTCCTTTGGGATTTCAAAAGAGAGTACTTTTTTTACACTGCTCTTATCTTCAATTTTTACTGGCATATCTTATTTGTCCTGTATCCATTTTGAGACCAATTTTTTCTTAGGATCTCTCTCTATTAAACTTGAATCAGTATTTAACACTGTTCCAAAAAATTAAAAATATGTAATATAGAAATTATATATTGCATATTAAGTACCTTACACAAAGTTTACTAAGATAACTATTATATATAAAAGTGTCAAGAAAATTGAGAAAAAGAAATCCTTGATCTTCCTTTGTTATGGTGATATATATATTGGCTGTGTTAAATACTGAAACGGGGCGTAGCGCAGCCTGGTAGCGCGCTTGCTTTGGGAGCAAGATGTCGCAGGTTCAAATCCTGCCGCCCCGACCAGTATAAATCCAAACGCATCCAATATCCATTCACTACACACTTTTTAATTGTTGCATAGTTTTTAAACTT
>JAOZRI010000541.1 GCA_029940235.1 Desulfobacula sp.
GCAGATGTGGCTGTTGCTGCTCGTACAGTGGAATCAGGACAGAGCAAACTTCCCGGCACAATTCATGAAACTGTTGAGGAGATTGCGCAGGCAGGTGGGAAAGCCATATCCATTCGATGTGATGTCACCAGCGAAGATGATATAAATGAAATGGTCAAACAGGTCATTAATCAATTTGGTCATGTAGATATTCTGGTCAATAATGCTGGAATTGGCATGCCCAAATCTTTTTTGAAAACAACACTTAAGAATTTAGATCTGTTAATGAATGTCAATCTGAAGGGTACTTTTTTGTGTGCTAAAGCAGTATTACCGCACATGATTGAACAGGGATGCGGCAATATCATTAATCTTTCATCTGTTCTGGCGGTTAAGATAAAATACAGTATTATCTATGGAGCAAGCAAGGCAGCTATTGAAAGGCTGACCCTGGGTATGGCAAAAGAGATGGTTAAATATAATATTTCAGTCAATGCCCTTCGACCAAGCTTCACGGTTACAGAGGCTGTTCAGGCAGAACTTCCTGATCTTGACACATCTGACTGGCAGGAACCTGCAATGTGGGGAAAATACACTGCAATGGTAGCTGCTCAAAATAATACCAGTCTAACCGGCAAGATACTGGATGAAGACACCTTAAAGGAAATATTTGGACCTGTAACGTAAGAGGAGATGATTAAAATGAAGATTACTGAATACAAGACATATAAGGAAGCTGAAAAGCTTTTTTCATGGGATAAGGTCTGGGATATATTTGATGGAAACAAAGAGCATTTCAATATTGCCCATGAATGTATTGACAGACACGTAGGGAAAGGCACTGCTGTCAGAATTAAGTTTGGTGACGGACATTCTGAGCAATACAGCTTTGACGAGATATCTGATCTTAGTTCCCAGTTTGCCAATGCGCTGGAAGATGAGAATATTGGATTTGGTGACAAGGTGGCAATCATGCTGGAGCCTTCCTTAGAGTTTTACGTAAGCCTTTTTGGAACAGTTAAAAGAGGAGCCGTTGTAGTTCCCTGCTTTACCCTTTTCGGACCTGATGCACTGCAGCACAGAATCATGGATTCAAATTCAAAGATTCTAATAACTACAAAAGACAAAGCTCCATTACTTGGTGATGTTTCAATTCAGCGTGTTATTACAACCGGCACAGAATTCGATAAATGGATCAAGGCCCAGCCAACAAAATATCAACGAGATAGAGAAACTGCAGGCAAGGATATTGGAGTGATTCAGTACTCAAGCGGTACGACCAAAAAATACCCCACAGGAATTGATCACTATCATAGAAGTGTTGCTCTGCTCGCTCCCAGTGCTATCTTTGCCATGGGGATAAAAGAGGGGGATCATTTTTTATGTCCATCATCTCCAGCCTGGGGTAATGGTTTGTGGTATGGAACTTTTTGCCCGCTCATCCTTGGAGTTGGCGTTGGAACCTGTTCAGGAAGATTTAATGAAAAAACTCTGCTTGAAGCCCTTGAAGAGTTTGAAATAAATAATTTTCATGCTGCACCCACACTTTTTAGAAGACTTATAAAATCCGGGTTAATTGACAATTACAATCTTAAGCTTGAAAAAATCAGTTTTGCCGGTGAACCCATGGATATAGAAACATTTAATTTTCTTAAAGAAAAGTTTGGGATTTCTCCATGTAGTTTGTACGGCAGTACGGAAGTCGGGTGTATTATAGTTAATTATGCAGGTTTTCCTGACTGGGAAGTCAAACCGGGTTCCATGGGAAAACCA
>JAOZRI010000542.1 GCA_029940235.1 Desulfobacula sp.
TTCCCATATTTTCAATACTTGAATAGGCAAGAAGTCTTTTGTATTCTGTCTGTTTTAAAATAAAAGTTGCTGCCACCAATATGGACATCAGGCCGAATACAATAAGGATAGTCCCTGAAAAATCACCAAGACCTGCTGCCACCATTATTTTTTTGGTTTTGAAAATGCCAAGAAATGCACAGTTAAGAAGAACGCCTGATAAAAGTGCTGAAGCAGGGCTGGGAGCTTCACTGTGTGCATCAGGAAGCCAGGTATGCATGGGTGCCAGTCCCATTTTTGTCCCATAGCCAACAAGGATGAGCACAAAAGCTGCTTTTAGCCAGGCAGGATCAAGATTTTCTGCAACATCTGCAAGTGCTGAAAAAGATAAAGATACATCAACATTTCCAAGATCCATGGCAAGTACCATAAAAAGAGAACCAAGAAGAGCCATTGCAATACCAACTGAACAGATAAGAACATATTTCCATGTTGCTTCAAGGGAAGCTTTTGTTCTGTGCGTATAAATAAGGGGTGCGCTTGCAAGGGTGGTGGCTTCTATGGCAATCCACATAACCATGATATGATCGGAAAGAGTTACCATTGTCATGGTAGAAAGAAACAGTATCATGGATCCGATAAATATATTTTCAGATTGGATTTTTGTCTCGTTTAGATATGCTGTGGTGTATATTGCAACCAGAAAAAACAAGAATGATATAACAAGAAGGGATAACAGACCTTCCGGTGTTATGGCAAAATATTCCGGGAAGGCAGCAACAGGCCTTTTAACCCACAACCAGATTGATAATAAAAGATGAATACCTCCAGTGAGTACAAGCACAGTGCGCCCAGCTTTTTGTGGCAGAAAAAACGAAATAATGCCTATTAAAATTGGTATCAAAAAGAGTAATTCAACCATGAAAAAAACACCTATTCCTTTAAATTTCTTAAATGTACTGTATCAACGTCATCAAATTTTTGTTTGATATTCTGCAGCATAATAGCCATAATCATAACCCCTGCCAGAACATCAAGCAAAATTCCAAATTCCACAATATGGCGGGCGTGTGTAGTAAAAGTAGTTCCCACAAGATAAATGCCGTTTTCCATCATGATGTAACCTAAAACCATGGCAATTGCATTTCGCCTTGCCATTAAAATGAACATGCCGGCAATAAGAATTGTTATTGCTGTCGGCATTAAAAGGGCACTGGTACAGACAGATGGAATGTTAAATTTGTGGCTTACAAATGTAGCAGCTACAATTAATGCCAGTCCTGCAAACAGAGAAGCATGAAAACCAATAATCGGCTCAACACTTCTGTTGATGCTAACTTTTTTGATAACAAGATAAATGCTCAGAGGAATTACAACACCTCTGATAACCATTGTAACAAGAGAAAATACAACACTTCCTGTTGTTAATTCATGACCCATAAAAAGTTGCACAAGTGAAACCACTATACCTTGAAAAGCTATTACTTTAATCAGTCCCGGCAGACGACTGGAGCCTAACGAGAATAAAACAGAGAGCAGCACAAGGGATAATATTGTATCAAGCGAATAAATCATTTTACAAACTCCAGAGTGATAACTATTGCAAAAAATGCCAGAGCAAATGAAGTAAGGACAAATTTTGGTACCTTATCCATTCTCAAACGGGCTATGACAGATTCCATGATGCCGGTGACTGTATATACAATAATAAGCGCACCAAAGAATGTACATATATCCAAAAAAATATTTCCCATATTAAATGGAAAAA
>JAOZRI010000140.1 GCA_029940235.1 Desulfobacula sp.
GGGGGGGAAGGAACCAAAAATACTAACTTTTTGTTCTTCAATGAGTTTTAAGGTTTTGGGAGGGTCAAACTTTTCCTGTATCACATTTTTACCGCCGGCCTGGAGCATGCCAAGACCCAGGTTGACCCCCATGATGTGAAACAGAGGTAAAATATTTAAATAGGCTTTTGTTTCATTAAGATCAAAAGCCTGGATAATTTGCTGGTTTGATAGAATAATATTATTTTGTGAAAGTACAGCTCCCCTTGGTTTGCCGAGCATTGCAGCGGTGTGAATAATTATAAAAGGATCATCCTGGCTGCATGGTGTCTGGGTCTCAAGGGGCGTATCATCATAAAGATTTAAAAATTGTTCGTTGTTTTCATTAACAACAAAATTATGTTCAAGGCAGGAAAAAGTATTGCAAAGATTTTTGGCCTGGTCAGCCATCTGTTCATCTGCAAAAATAATGGATGGTGTTGTATCCTCTATTATATGGGATACTTCATCACTGCTCAGGCGCCTGTTGATAAGAACAAGTGTAAGGTTAAGGGCTGAAGCAGCACCAAATAGATGGAAAAAGAGAGGGTGATTTTTACAAAGTATGGCAATTCTGCTTTTTGAAGGAAGATTGAGACGTTTAAGGCTATTGGCAAGTCGGGCTGTTTTTTGAAAAAGGTCAGAATATGTTATTGCACCATATCCATTTTCACAGTCTCCATCATAAATGGCTGTGTTAGAACCGTTATAAAGTGCATTTTTTTCATAAATATCAAAAAAACTTAAATTATGAAAATTATTCATATACAATTACTCCTTTTTAAAAAATCCAAACGAGCGCTCAGTCTCAAATGCATACATGTAATAATTTAATTTAATATGGTTGTCAAAGACTTTTTTTTAATTTATTTTTTTGTAAGGGAAAAATATTGTAAAAACAGAGCCTCCTGAATTGATGCAAGTTTCGATTTGATCATGGGTTTCATGGCAGAATTTACATTTTGCAATATCACCCGGGCATGAGACCTTTTGATTTTCGAGAAGGAAACTACAGTATTGAGATTCCATTTTTAAAGTGAATCCAAGGCGGTCTGAAAAAATTTTGGTTCTCATGAGATCTGCACCTTTTCCACCTGCATTAAAGGCAAAAGGTGTTTTAGTGGAATAGAGCAGGGTTTCCTGGGTATTAAAAAAACCTTCAAAAATTCGTTTCTGGTGATCTTTTATAATTCCTACCCCAAAATCATGGACACTAAAAAGGATACCGCCATTTTTTAATTTAATTGCAATATCTATTTTGCCCTTGTCCGGGGTGTTTTCAATGGCATTTTTTATAATTCCTGAAATCATTTTATTCAATATCTCTTCAGGGAGTTGAAAAGAGGGCAGCTTGTCATCAAAGGCAATCTCAATATTGATATCTCTGAATTCAAATTCAGGTTTGAGTTTAGAATAGAGGGTATTAAAATATTGTGCAAAAGCAATAGTTTTATAAATTATGGATCTTGGTCCAAATTTTTGATCAATTAACTGCCTTATGGAGGATTCTAAATCGTCTGCAGAAAGATTTTGAAGGATAAGGGTTTCAATTTCATCCTGGCAGCTTTCAAACATTTTTAATAATAGTTTCTGGGCTGAGTAGGTTTTGTCCTCCATGATATCAGCAACTTCATCCTGGATATCAACAATTCTATTCAAGTTGCGGTCAATTCTATCCAATGTGCCGTCAACATTTACATTGGGAATTGATTCAAGCTTTTTTTGCAAAATCTGCAGTGAGCCTGTAAGTATGGCAACCGGAGTTTTTAACTCATGGGAAAGGTGATTAATGGCTTTTCCTTTTGCTCTGTTCATGGATGCCACATCAAGGTAAGCATCTCTCACAGCTTCTGCAAACCTTGCATTCTCAATGGAAAGGGCACAAGTGCCTGCAATCATTGTCATAAGTTCCATGTCATCATAATCAAATTTGTTCTGTTTTTTATTAATGGCACAAAGGACTCCGATGATTCTGTCATCACTTTTAATGGGGACGTTAAGAATGCTTGTTGTTTTATATCCCAGTTTTTCATCCCTGTCAGGATAATCACTCTTAAGTTTATCAGTATCATTTACAAGGGCGTAGTCACCTGTTTTTATGGTCTCTCCAGCAAGAAGAGAGCTGGCAGGGAACCTGAATGTTTTTGCTCTTGTTTGTGTGTCCTGGTTATCATATGCAGCTCCTGTAAAAAACAGTTCATCTGTGATTTCATCATATAAAAGAACCAGAGCACCCTCTGTTTTTAAAAGTCCTTTGACCTCTTGAGAAATATAGCTCATCAACTCTTCAAGCTCAAGATATTCAGGAATAACAGCACTGATTCGACTAATAGTTTTATTGTTTGCTGCAAGTCTTTTTTCCTGTGTTATATCCCTTAAAATTACAAAGTTCTGCCTTGAATCAGATTTGCCCATGGAGTAGGAATCTGCCCAGATCACAACATCAAGAATTTTGCCTTCCTTTGTCAACCGCTGGGTTTCATACCGGGTAAGGGATTTATCCTCCATAAATCTATTGAGCATATCACTGGTTTCAGCTTCAAGCCCTTCTGGTACAAATGGGACTGGTCTGCCTGTCAACTCCTCACTGGACCATCCAAAGGTTGTTGTAAAAGATGGGTTTAAATATGAAACCAGACCATTATCATCATAAACAACTATAGGATAGGGAATAAAATCTAAAAGCCCTTGATAAATTCTATAGAGTTCTTTGGTTTTCTGCTGTGCAATTTTCTCTTCTGTGACATCCTGAAGGGTTTCAACTGCACTTGTGATCTCCCCATTTGCATTGGTAATTGCCGAGGCACAAAAAGAGAGCCATTTGCCATCCACTCCAAGATCAGGGAAAAAATTTGTTATTGCAAAGTGATCTTTTGGGCTGGTGGGTTTGATCAGGTTTTCACCATAATACTCTGCAATCTTTTCATCGGATGTTTGATCAATAATAAAATCCACCATGACAGGACGTTTTTTTGAATAAAAAGCTTTCCACTGGTGATCAGTGCCGATCATGTCATCCTTTGACAGCCCACTCAAATCTTCCAGTGCCTGGTTAAAATGGGTAATATTATGATTACTGTCAATGGCAAATATAGGGATGGGAGCATTGCATATAATATCGCGAAGCTCCTGGTTTTTTTTTTCTAATTCTCTAATTTTTTTTTCTAATTTTTGAGTATCACGGTCAGCGCTGCTATTTTTATACTCATTTTTATTTTGGTTTTTATCCTTGTTCATAAATAAACTCCATAAAGACTTTACAAGTCTGATTGATCCTCGTATAACAAATTGATGAATTCTAAATGCAATATATAAAATCCATGCTTAGTATTGCAAGGAATTTAATATATTTAAGGTAATCATCCTGGAGTGTGTAGAGGCAAATATAAATAAAGGTATCAAAAATGCCAGACAATACCATTAAATCAGATAACACCATAAAAACAGAAATCCTTGTTCACGATTTAAAGGTTCCTATTTCAGTTATAGATGCCGGAGCAAAATCAATGTTAAACCGCCAGGAAGTCTATGGCCCTTTAACTGATAAGCAGGTCAAAGTTTTAAAGCGAATTATAAGAAATACTTTGACCACCCAAAGGCTTGTGAATGATGTCCTTGAACTGGGAAGATCCAGAGAAGGGGTCATGATAACCAGTGATTTCCCTATTTTCGAACTTGTCAGATCAGTGTTGATTGAAATTTTTGATCTTGTTGACACTGATTTTGTTGAGACAATTCGGAAAACCCAAAGCTATGATGAACTTGTCCAGACCCTTGAACCCAATGGCGTTAGATTGTCCTTTGATAAAAAAATCTGGATGACTAAAGTCCATCTTGATTATGCCAAGGTAAAACAGATTTTAAGAAATCTTGTTACCAATGCTTTTAAGCATAAAGCCTCCTTTGTTGAAATTGCAGGTAAAATCATTGAAAAAAAATTATTTCTAAAAATAAAAGATGATGGTAAAGGTATACCTCCAGCAGACCAGCAGAAAATCTTTGAAACTTATTTTACCACAGGGTCATCCATTGAAAATGCCATAGAGAGCCATGGCCTTGGCCTTGCCGGTGTAATGGTATTGTTAAAGGATATGGGAGGAACTCTTGTCTTGGATTCTGATAATGACCAGGGTGCAGAGTTTGTAGTTACAATCCCTTTATAGTGGCCTTTGAATAAAATCAATTCAGCACAATCTTTGTCAAATTTATCTGATTTCCGATCCTGATTTTTTATAATTGAACTTCATACCCTTTCCTGTATACAGCGTAATAGGTGACAGGTATTACAAGAAGCGTAAACAGTGTGGATGCAAAAAGCCCGAATATCAATGCCCAGGCAAGTCCGGAAAACACTGGATCTAAAGTTATGGGAAAGGCTCCTATGGCTGTAGTTAGAGCAGTCAGTAAAATTGGTCTCATCCTTACCACACCGCTTTTTAATATGGCATCCTTGAAAACTTCACCTTTATCAATTGCATCCTGGATAAATTCAATTAGAACCAGAGAGTTCCTGATTACAATACCGCCAAGGGCAATCATTCCTATCATGCTTGTGGCTGTGAAAAAGATAGGGTCATTAAACCCGTTAATAGTTTGAGTGAATAGATTTAATATGAAGAATCCAGGCATGATTCCCAGGATAGTTAAAGGAATGGCCATCATTATCAGCATGGGCATAAAATAAGACCCGGTATTTATGACAAGAAGCAGATAAATACCAATTAGAGCTGCAGCAAAGGCAAGGCCCATGTCCCGGAAAACTCTTAATGTAATTTTCCACTCTCCCTCTCCTGACCAGTTGACATGGATACCATCTTTAACCCTATTGTATTTCAGCTTTTTCATCATATCGATAACAGCTTCTCCCGGTGCTCTTCCAGCCATCTCTCCAATAACATAAACAACAGGTTCAAGGTTTTTATGGTAGATGGGTTTTTGGTTTTCAGTTTCATTAACATGGATAATTTCATCCAGGGGAATTATTGTTCCCCTGGATGATCGTATGGGAATATTAGAAATAGATACCATGTCTGATCTTTTATCCCGCGGTAGGATAAGCTTTATCCACAAAGGGTTTCTCTCCTGGTCAAGGTGGAGGCTTGCAGGTGTAATTCCGCCCACAGCACTTTTTAAAGTTTCAAGTATGGTTTTTGTATCAATTCCGTGCAAACCTGCTTTTTCCCGATCAACAACTATATCAATGCGTTTACTATTCTGCTCGGCCATGATTTTAACATCGGTAACAAATGGTTCTTCTTGCATTATATCTTTAATAAACCCGGCACTCTTACGAAGCTCTTCATAGGTCTTGTCATCACTGCCATATATTTCAGCAACAATGGTTGATAAAACAGGTGGCCCCGGTGGGACTTCCACAAGCTGGACATCGGCATTACTGTTTTCAGCAATTTTTTCAAGATCTTTTCTGAGACGAAGAAGAATGGCATGGCTCTGCTGCTGTCTGTTGGATTTATGGGCAAGGTTGACTCTAATATCTGCAAGGTGGCTTCCCTTGCGGATAAAATAGTGTCTGACCATGCCATTAAAATCCATGGGAGATGCAATGCCGGTATAGGAGACAATATTTGTTACTTCATTTACGGTTTTAAGGTAAGATTCAAATTTTTTGACAACTCTGTCAGTATGTTCAAGGGAGGTTCCCTGGGGCATGTCAATGACAATCTGGAATTCATTTTTATTATCAAAAGGAAGCAGTTTCAGTGGTACCAGTCTGAAAATCGCAAGAGAGCAGGATCCGATCAAAAGTATTATAATTGTAATAAAAAGCGCAACCCGCAAATATTTTTTATTTAAAAATGGCATTAGTACAGCTTGATATACCCTTGCAAGATATTGCTTTGACTCTTTTGCAGGTTTAACACTCTTCTTATCATTTTTTAATAATTTATATGATACCCATGGAACAATGGTCAGTGCACACAGTGTTGAAAAACTTACTGTCAGGGGTACGTTGATTGCCATTGGAGCCATGTATGGCCCCATCATTCCGGTAATAAAAGCCAGGGGTGAAAAACATATAATAATGGCAATGGTTGACATGATTACAGGCGGCAGAACTTCCTGCACAGCAAAAAGGGTTGCTTCAAAGGGTTCCAGGATTTTTAGTTTAATATGGCGCTGTATATTATCAACATTGGTGATGGGGTCATCCACCACAAGCCCCAAAGAGAGAATAAGGGCAAACAGTGTCACACGATTTATTGTGTACCCAAGAATATAGTTCATGAAGAGTGCAAGGGAAAAAGAGATGGGCACTGCAATGGCAACAACAGATGCCTCCC
>JAOZRI010000543.1 GCA_029940235.1 Desulfobacula sp.
GCATGGGGCAGTGCTGGGAATCTATACCATAGAGACTTACACCCCTTAATATGAACGGAAATACATTTATAGGCAGGTCAGCCGAGGCAACATTGCCGCAGCATGTCACAACCCCGCCTAACTTCATAGATTTTATTGCTGTTGCCAGAATATCTCCTCCAACAGTATCAATGACACCTGCCCATTTGGCTTTCAGCATGGCAGATTTAGTGTCTTCAAGAAATTCATCCCGGGAAATTATTTTTTTAACACCCAGACTACCTAACAATGAAGTATCTGTTTTGCCTGTAACAGCAGATACAGAATATCCAAGATGGGATAATATTCCTGCTGCAAGACTTCCCACACCCCCTGTGGCACCTGTGACAAGCACATCTCCATCCCCTGGCTTTATATTTTTCACAAGTTTCAAAACTGACATCCCTGCTGTAAACCCGGCTGTTCCAAATATCATGCTCTGTTTCAAAGTCAGCCCTTCAGGCAGTTTAACTATCCAGTCCGAAGGTACACAAATATACTGGCCAAATCCTCCCGAAGTATTCATTCCAAGATCATAGCTTGTAACAATCACCTTATCCTGCACTTTAATGGTATCAATTTGGCTTTTTTCAACTACTCCGGCAGCATCAATCCCGGGAGTATGGGGATACTGCCTTGTCACGCCTCTGTTACCCGTTGATGACAAAGCATCCTTATAATTGAGAGAAGAATACTGAACCCGGATAAGAACATCTCCTTTGGGCAAATCACTTGCCAATACCTCTTTAATCCGGCCTTTAAACTGCTTCTTTTCAGTCTCTTCAACAACAAATGCCTTAAATGAAGAATTATCCATTTGTTACTCTCCTTTATCTGCTGATTTTATTCCACACCATGCTTCATGGAAATTTTTTCAAACATGTTAACGATACCGGATGCTATCCCATATACAATGTCAAGGCTGGCATTCATGCCAGCAGAT
Organism: Desulfobacula sp.; assembly: GCA_029940235.1. Classification (GTDB taxonomy): domain Bacteria; phylum Desulfobacterota; class Desulfobacteria; order Desulfobacterales; family Desulfobacteraceae; genus Desulfobacula. The sequence continues at coordinate 962 of JAOZRI010000543.1, forward strand.
GAATCAAAAAACAGGTTGAGTTCTGAACCCATCTCTTCATCAGATTGCCAATAGCAGATCAGCATGGGAAGCCTGGGCAAAGGATGAATCACAAGGGATATATCAGATTCATAATGATTTTTTACTTTTTTACCGTTAAACAAACAAATCAGATCTTCAAACAAATTGGGGTACCTGTCTGCAATCTGTTTAAAAGACTTAAGCGAACGCTGTACAAACAGTCCATTTTTCTCCTGTCCGCCTTTAAGCTCCCTAAGTGGTATCCACTGACCTGTCAAAGGGACACCTTTGCAAGAAAGCACATAATTTAAAACAGGGGCTGCAATCCAAAAATTGATATGAATATCTGAAAACATGTTTCCATTTGAATCAATGGAAAAAGGCTTACCCAATACCCTTATGCTGAGCCTCCCCTTTGAAAAAACTCCTCCAACCCTTTTAGCAGCAGCTTCCAGGTCGCAGGATTTAATTTTATCCTGCAATTTAGCCAGCATGGCTTCTTGATCTGTCTGGGCTCTATGTTTCTGTCTTTGTGTTCCCTTGAATTGCTCCAGTATATCCCGACTTAAAACAGGGCATTGGTCAAGAGATTTGCTTCCGAGAAAAACCTTTGAGGCAAAGGCAAGACAGGTCTGCTCATTGCATTTTCTGCAATTGGATTTATCAAGAAGCTTAAAAACTTCCATGGCATTGGCAAATTCAGACATAGTTACTCCATAAATAAAAATTTTAGCGCAGCCATTTTTCAAAAAATTTAATTTTG
>JAOZRI010000544.1 GCA_029940235.1 Desulfobacula sp.
GCCTGATCATTGGATAGCTTTTCCATGACCAGATCATAAAGCCACCTGTTTTTTTCATCTATATCTCTGTCAGATTTGAGAAATTCCAATTCAGCATTCAGACGCATGACCCGCCCTGAAATAATGGATCGTGTGATACCTGACGGAATCACATTGCCGGTATCGGTAATCTGGAGAACCTGATCCAGTGTAAACACAGGGAAAGCTACTACCCCGGTCAGATCAGGAAATTCGTTGAGCAGGATGTCGATATCATCATGAAGGGTCCTGGTGACATGACTTGCCTGGATATAAATATCCGTTAGTTTGTTCAGGGCATCCAGATGGTTGATATCTCCATTGGGCTGAATGTGGTAAACTGTTTTATCCATGGTCTGAAGGTAGCAAAGACCGCCGTGTTCAACCATGTCAGCCTGGACAGTTTTTAAATCGCTCTTAACCATGGTGATTTCCGGCAGTTCATCTAAAAGATTCAGCAGTATCTTGGTGTCTATCTTTCTGATGGCATGGAACCATGTATCTAATTTGTATTTACTACGATCTTTTAGTACCTGGACAATAATATGGGGATACCCCAGTTTTTTAAAGGCGGAAACACGGGTTGCTCCATCCAGCACTACATAGTAATCCTTGGATTGCACCACGATGGGAGGATTAGTAAAAACATCAGAGGCATTGATTTTTTCAATCAGGTTCTCCACACGGCGGGGGTCGATGAGCTCATGGGGAAAGACCTTGTCAAGGGGAATAACAGCCAGACTCAGCGGGTTTTCATGTTCCGGTTCAAAAAGAACACCAAGAATCTGCTCTGCAACAGTTATGGCAGCGGACTGCTGGGCATCATCGGTTGAAGCTGCAATGTGTGGTGAGACAATTACCTTTTCATGTGCCACCAGCAGATTATCAATGGCAGGTTCAATCTTGAAAACATCCAGGGCAGCTCCGGCAAGAAATCCTTTGTCCAATGCAAAAAGGAGGGCATCTTCATCCATGATAGTGCCCCGGGATGTGTTAATGATGTAAGAAGTGGGCTTCATGAATGAAAGCAGCTCTGCATTAACGAAATTAGTATTTTCAGGCCTTCCCGGAATGTGCAGAGAGATAAAATCAGACGAACTGAAAAGAATTTTTAAATCCACTGTATCAATGCCCAGTTTTTGATTTTTTTCCGGGGTTGCTCTTCTCTGATAAACCTGAACATTCATGCCAAAGGCAATGGCACGGGAGGCCACCTGTCTGGCAATTTTTCCAAAGCCCAAAAGCCCCAGAGTTTTGCCGGCAAGACCAGTACCCATGAAATTCTTTTTTTCCCAGCGATTTTCCTTCAGGCTTGCATTGGCACGGGGCAGATGGCGTACCAGGGCTAACATCAGGGCAAATGTATGTTCTGCAACTGCAACTGAGTTGGCTCTGGGGGCATTAACAACGGCAATCCCTCTTTTTTTTGCTGCTTCAACATCAATAGTGTCAAGCCCTGCCCCGGCACGGCCAATAACTTTCAATTTACTGGCAGAGTCAAGGATGACTTCAGGAAATCGGGTAGCACTTCTTACCACGGCAGCATCATAGGCTGGTATGATCTCTTTGAGTTGATTTTCGGTAAGTCCGGTTTTAATATCAACAACACAGTGCTCTTTAAGCATATCGACACCAATTTTTGCAATGGAGTCACAAATAATAACCTTTGTTCTTTGTCTCTCTTTGTTCATGGTTTTCCTCC
>JAOZRI010000141.1 GCA_029940235.1 Desulfobacula sp.
TCTATTTTCAGCCCCAGATTAGAACAAAAATAATGAATGAGGGGTGGGCAAGCTACTGGCATGAATATATGTTTATGAAAGACGATAGAATCAAAGGCCATGAAGCTGATTTTGCAAAGATAAATGCAAGTGTTACCTCCATGCCCAAAGTTGGTCTTAACCCCTATGCACTTGGTTTGAGAATGTTTCAGTATATTAAAGACCAGGAAGATAAAGGGTGTTACTCCTTTGAGTATCTTTTTTTAAACGATGAAATTGTAAGAAAAAAATATAACAACCGGAAAAACAGTGGTGATAAATATATCCTTGATGTGCGTGAAAATTTCGTTGATTTTACATTTATTAATACATTTATAAACCAGGATTTTCTAACTAAGCATAAACTATTTGTTACAGGGAAATATCTTGATCAATCCTCAATGACTTGGAAATATTATATAAAATCTAAAAAAGCCCAGGATTATAAACAGATGATCATTGACACACTGTACCATCCACCGCAGATATTTGTGGATAAGGCTTCCACAAAAAATGGAATTTTATATCTGAATCATAAATTTGAAAATAAACCTTTAAAGATTGATTATATTGAAAACACCATGATCGGGATTGAATATCTGTGGGGAGGACCTGTCCACCTTGAGACAAGCGAGCCTGAAATATCAAAAAAAGCTGCGGTAAACTATGCAAGTCTTTTGGATTCAGGTGCTGGAGGTTTAAAAACTGCTGATAAAAAATCTGAAGATATTAAATGGAAGCGAATGCGTTATATCATGGACAAGCGTAAACTTCATAAACAGGAGTTATGATTTAATATGGAAAAAGAGTCTTTAAAAAGAAGATCAACAGACAAAATAATTGATAAGGCATTTGACTTATTGGATAAAAATATCATTGATCATAAAAGGCTTAAGCCGATTCCCTTTGAAGAGTTTTTAAATATCTTAACGGCAGAGCCTTCCAGGATTTTAAGAAATATTTTTCAGGCCTTCCATGACATGATAAAAAGTTATGTTGAAGAGTCAGAGGATACTCTATCCAAAAATATAGAAAAACTTAATTTTACAAATTATGATTGCTCAAGACTTTTTGCCAAAGATTCTGAAAACCCTTATTTTACAGATATGCTGTTTGCCAATCGGTTTATGAAACAGATGGAATATCTTCGCCACGGAGCACAGCAGAATAGAATATATATTTTCCACGGGCCCCATGGCTGCGGCAAGAGTACTTTTTTAAATAATTTATTACAAAAGTTTGAACAATATGCAAATACCCAGGAAGGTTTAAGATATGAAATTGTATGGCGCCTTGATATTAAAAAACTTAAAGATAAAGAGAGTTCAGCTTCTGCCTCCTCTGCCTTTGAAAAGCTTATTCATTTTGTAGAAAATCAAGAGGGGAGTCAATCTAATCCAGAATTCACAGATCAACAAAACCAAGAAAAAATCATTGGCGATAAAAATGGTGCTTACCTTGAGATTCCCTGTGTTTCCCATGATAATCCTTTTCTTGTAATTCCAAAAGATCAAAGAAGAGCTGTCCTTGATGAATTGATTGAAAATGATCAATTTAAATGGCGTCTTTTTACAGAAAAAGAGTATGAATGGGTGTTTAAAGAAGAGGTCTGTACCATATGCTCTTCCATTTATCAATTTTTACTGGAACGTTTGGAAAATCCTTCCAGGGTTTTTAAGATGCTCTATGCACGACCCTACTATTTCAACCGCCGTCTTGGCAGCGGCATCAGTGTCTTTAATCCCGGAGACCGCCCCTTAAAACAGAATGTTATCTCCAACCAGATGCTTCAAAAAAAAATAAATTCTCTGCTCCAGGACAGTAATGTAATAAATTATATCTATTCAAGATTTGCAAAAATCAATAATGGCATATATGCGCTCATGGATATAAAATCCCATAATGTGGAGCGCATGGTTGAGCTCCATAATATCATCAGTGAGGGGCTTCATAAGGTTGAAGATATTGAAGAGAGAGTAAATTCCCTGTTTTTTGCCCTGATGAACCCTGAAGATAAAAAAAATATCCGTGATTTTCCCTCATTTGAGGACAGGATTCAATATATTGATATTCCCTATGTCCTTGATATTAATACAGAAGTTAAAATCTACAATAATATTTTTGGCAGACATATCAAGGGAAGTTTTCTGCCAATGGTTTTTGAAAATTTTGCAAGAATTATTATTTCTACGCGAATAGGAAAAAAATCCCTGGCTTTGACCGAATGGATAAAGGAACCGGAAAAATATAAGAATTTTTGTGATGAGCAACTCATCCTTCTGAAAATGGAGCTGTTTTCTGCAAATGTTCCAAAATGGTTAAAGGAAGATGATATTAAATCCCTTGATAATAAAGTCCTTAAAAAGATTATTGCTGAATCGGAAATTTATGGAAAAGAGGGGTTGTCCGGCAGGGATTCCATTAAATTATTTGATCAGTTCTACTCAAAATATGCAAAGGAAGACCGCCTTATTAATATGCCTGATTTGTGCACATTTTTTAACAAGCTTGATGATCAGACAAAAAGAATGATTCCTAAGGAGTTTCTTGAATCCTTGTTACGAATGTATGACTACTGTATTCTGCAGCAGGTAAAAGAATCTCTCTACTATTATAATGATGCTCAGATAGCCAGGGATATTAAACATTATATCTCTGCTGTTACAAATGAGCTGGATTCTGTTATAAGATGTATTTTTACACAAGAGGAGATTCATGTAACCCATGAATTTCTTGAAAGTATTGAAAACAGGCTTGTGTCCGAGGATCTGGATCTGGCACGCAGGCAGGAAATCAGAAATGATGTATTAAAAGAGTATACCACCAGGGCCTTGACTCAAGAGATCATGATTGAGGGAAAGAAGATCGAGCAAACCAGGCTTTTTGAATCTCTTTATGAAAGATATGTTCATAATCTTAAAAAAAGAGTTCTTGAGCCCTTTATTGAGAATGAAAATTTCAGAAATGCCATTAAAGATTTTGACACTGACAAATTTAAATCCCATGACAAGCGCATTAAAAAAGATGTGAAATTTTTATTGGATAATCTTGTTCAAAAATTTGAATATACAACACAGGGGGCCAATGAAGCCTGTATTTATGTTATTGATAACGGGCTTGCCAATAAATTCAAATAACCGCCATGTGGCGGATCTGGTTTTTATCCACATAACACATAGATTTTTTTAACAATTTTTGTTTCTCCATCCAAATCATATCGTGGTAAATTTATGCAATATTTCTTGTTGTATTTTAGTCATTGTGATATTTGTTGCACAATATCATTCAGCTGGAATGATATACGGATAGATAATTACAGAATATGCAACGCAAAGGGTGAAATATCTCTTAATATTACAATATATGCGGATTCGTATAATCACTTGTTCATAGCGGCTCCGCCGCTGTGAATCGCGGTGCTGACTGCGTCGAGCACCGGGATTATACATAAAAGAGGATGGGAACAAATAAAAGCAAAATATACGCAATTATGTTTAGTACTCCGATTTAGCAGGATAAACACAATGGAGTTTACATAATTGTTGTACGCAAGCTGAAACAGAGGAATAACCGGTAAATGAACGTAAAAGAAATTGAACAGAATGTACAAAATATTATTGATAATTTCTAAAAAAAAAAGAATTTATTTATGATTTGTTGAGGGCTTATGGTATTTCTAAAACATCTATTATTTGCCTGAAAAAAGATGAGACACTCTGGCTTACTCAAAAAAGTATTGCAGAACTGTTTGAGAAAGGTCGTTCTACTATTACAGAACACTTGAAAAAAATATTTACAGATAAAGAATTAGATGAAAAAGTGGTATGTCGGTATTTCCGACACACCACCCAACATGGTGCAATTGCAGATAAAACCCAGACAAAAGAGATAAAATACTACAATCTAAGAGCCATTACAGCTGTTGGTTATCGTGTAAATTCCCACAGAGCTACCCAGTTTCGTAAACATGCACCTGATGGCAAAATATTAAAATCCGATGTTACTATTGCTAAAAATTATTTAGATAAAGAACATATTAAAGCATTGGAAAGAGTTGTTACAGCTAACATATCAGCAAACAGGAAAAAGCAAAAAGATCAATGCTTTGGGAATGCGAGAGATGCAGGAAAAAGCCTATGAAGGCAGAACCGCATGGAAATTATCAAATCACTGACAACTTTTAAAAATTGTTTTGTAACAACATGTCCAGGGTTACTCCATCAAAGAGCAGATCTGTTCTGCAAACTCAGAGCATTTTAATTTTGTCGAGCCCTCTATCTGTCTTGCAAGATCATAGGTGACTGTTTTATTTAAAATGGTTTTTTGCAAAGCTTTATGGATTATTTCAGATGCTCTGTCCCAACCAAGATGGTCAAGCATCATGGCACCAGATAAAATCAAAGATCCCGGGTTTACCTTATCCATGCCTGCATATTTTGGAGCAGTTCCATGTGTTGCTTCAAATACAGCACAATTGGTACCAATATTAGCACCGGGAGCCAACCCGAGCCCTCCCACCATTGCTGCAAGCAGGTCAGAAATATAATCACCGTTAAGGTTAGGTGCTGCAATGACATCATATTCACTGGGACGTAAAAGTACCTGCTGGAACATGTTATCTGCAATTCTGTCCTTTAGTACAATTTTTCCTCCAGGGGCTTTGCCGTCAAATTTATCCCATAGATCCTGTTCTGTGATAATATTATCTTTAAATTCGTTTTTACCAACTTCATATCCCCATTTTAAAAATGCACCTTCTGTATATTTCATTATATTACCCTTGTGCATAATGGTGACATTTTTCCGATTATTATCAATGGCATATTGAATAGCCTTTGAAATCAGGCGTTTTGTATATTGTTCACTGATGGGTTTCATGCCAATACCGGTTGTGGCTGTATCAAGGTTTTTTGATGTTCTGGCATTAATAAAGCTAAGGGCTTCTGCTGCCTCTTTTGTTCCTGCCTCCCACTCAATTCCAAGATAAATATCTTCAGTGTTTTCCCGAAAAATTATCATATCAATTTTTTCAGGTTCGCTGCATGGAGAGGGAACCCCCTTAATATATTTTGCAGGGCGGATACAGGCAAAAAGATCAAGTTCCTGGCGGATGGCAACATTCAAGCTTCGCATTCCATGCCCAACAGGGGTCGTTAAAGGGCCTTTTATGGCAACTTTATATTTTTCTATCTGGTCCAGTGTCTCTTTAGGCAGCCATTCACCTGTTTTTTTAAATGAGTCTTCTCCTGCAAGGATTTCCTGGAAGATAATTTTTTTATCACCTTTGTAAGCAGTTTTTACAGCCTGATCCAGCACAAGACGTGTTGCATTCCAGATATCAGGTCCTGTACCATCTCCCGGGATATAGGGTATTACAGGAGTGTCTGGAACTATTAATGACCCGTCTTGGTTCAATTTAATGATATTTTCCATGTCTAATCCTTTTTATAAACAGCAGGTGGAACAATAAATGTTTCAGCCATATCTGGTTAATATTTAAAATCAAATTTGACGTCAATATGCCCTTCAATGCCTGCTTCTGTCAACATAATTATCTTATAAACATAAAATCCTTTTATGTCTATTTAACGATCCTCAATATCAGTAAACACACATTCATCCGGCCCGCAATAATCCCCCACATATGTGGCACCTGGTCTGTAAAGGGATGGTTTTTCAGCTGTCATGGCAAATTGTTCTTCTATGATATGAGCCGCCCACCCACTTACTCTTGAAATGGCAAACAGAGGTGAAAAAAGATCTGTGGTAATGCCCATTGCATAAAAAAGCGATGCGCTGTAAAAATCAACATTGCAATAGATTTCTCGCTGTTTTTTTTCTTTAAAGGCGGCTTTGCTTCTTATTTCAAGTTCTTTTGAAAGTTCATACCATAATGGCTGCCGGGCAATATTGCCCATTCTTTTGCTCATGGGGGCAAGGATAATTGCCCTTGGATCATCTGTCTGATAGACAGCATGGCCAAGTCCCATGATAAGCCCGCCTGAATTTAATATATTGTTAATATAGTCATCAATTTTATCAACAGAGCCTATCTCTTTTAACATCTTCATGACTCTTACATTGGCCCCGCCATGGAGTGCTCCTGATAACGATCCTATGGCAGCGGAGATGGCAGCATAAATATGAGCCTTGGTTGATGCAACCTGTCTTGCAGTGAATGTGGATGCAT
>JAOZRI010000545.1 GCA_029940235.1 Desulfobacula sp.
CTTCACCTTCTTCATTATGTTCACCCTTTTCGGCAGCTTTCTGATCTGTAGTACCACCATCTCCATCCTCGGAAAGAGTATTTTTTGTGATTTGATCCAGGATTTTTTTAATTTTATCTGCAATATCCTGGGAGTCGACATCTTTATCTTTTGATTCAATTTTATCAAGAAATTGTGTCATGGTTTCAAGAAGGGTGGCTGCCTGATCAAGATCAATATTGCCTTTTTTAAATGCATCTGAAAAAGAGCCAAGTAGATCTTCTTTTGCTTCCTGGGTTAAATCAAATATATTTGAATCTGCAAGAATAATATTGTCAGGGTTTTTATCTTTTTTTAAAAGTTTTTTAAGATCTGTATTTATGGATGACCTTAGACTTGAAAAATTTCTTCGTTTTGATTTTATTTTAGAAAAGTTATCACCAACATCCCAAATTAATTTGATCAGTGTATCACTATTAATTGAATCTAACTCTTTTATGGACTCTTCAGAAGAGTAGAAACTTCTTATTGCCGTGATGGCTTTCTGTTTGACCGAGCCCTGTCGATAATTAAGATCAATTATTGCCTGGTCTATTCCTTCAAGTGAGATGGATGAATATGCCAAAGGGTTGTAGTCTCCTGCTTTCTGTTTTATTGTAGCAAAGTTTGTTGCTATATTTGATACACTATTTGATATTGTTGAGTATTATGATATATTCATTCCAATATTTCAACTTGGAAAGAATAATTTTTTCATACTTAAACTATAACATTGAATTTTTTGATAATTGTGTTAAAGATATATAATCATGGGTAAAACAATCACCATAGCTGGCCAGAAGGGTGGAACAGGGAAAAGCGTCACAGCTGTAAATACTGCTGCTTCATTTGCTTTATTTGAAAAGAAGACATTGCTGATAGACAGTGATCCCCAGGGATGCTCAACTCAATGGGCAGGTCTCAGCAACAAGGATTATAATTGTGATTTAGCATCTGTCCTATCGGGAAGGGCAAAAGTTGTAGAAGCAATTGTTAAAACCAGATTAGATTATCTTGATTTAATGCCTGCTGGGTTTACTCTTTTTAAAGTTGCATTAAAACTTGCGAAAAATCCGGGCAATGAAAAACTTTTACGTCTTTTTTTAAAGGATATTAATGATAAATATGAGTATATCATTATTGATCCACCTTCTTCACATAGCTTTTTAAGTGTTACAGCTATGGCAGCATCTGATTTTCTGATTGTCTGTATGTCGCTTCAGCACAGTTGCCAAGAAGATTTTTACGGGTTTTTGAAAATGGTGAAATATATTAAGGAAAATCACAATGTTCCTTTAAAAATAGCTGGATTGCTTTTTAATGGTTGTAGAAAAAAAGAGGATATATCCTCCTTTCTTCATGAACAGAACCTGTCAGATATCAAAGAGATGGTTTATAATAATTTTATTCCTGAAGATGATAGTATTAAACAATCAATCGGCTTAAATATTCCAGTTGCATTGTATGATATAAATAGCAAGTCATCTACGGCATATTTAAATTTTGCCCAGGAATTGCACTTTTTTTTTAATTAACCGCCACTGGCTGCCTGGTAAGGTGGAGACCCGGACACAATAAAATTTGAGAGAGCAGCAAAGCCTAACCTGGCTCTTTCACATAAAAAGAGGTGTTGCATGAAACTAACAAGCCCAGACAATATTGCTCAAAGTGAAAAAGAATTTAT
>JAOZRI010000142.1 GCA_029940235.1 Desulfobacula sp.
TCCTTGGTTCTCTTAGAAGCTATGTCCGTTCAGCCCGCAAAGGCTCGGCTCTCCAGCCCAACTTTATCGGTGATTATGTTGTTACCAGCCCCATTGCTGCCGGTGCCATGTCCTGGATGTACAGCGGATATGCCAAAAAGCCAAATAAAAAAATCGCTCTTAAAGTCGGTTTTGAAGAAGTGCTGCAAAACCCGCTATACCGATCCTGTCTTGAAACAGAATTACACTTATTTAAGACAGTGTCACACCCCTGCCTGCCTAAGGTCATAGATCAAGTAGACGATGTACTGGTACTGGATGAAGTTCAGGGTAGAAGTCTTATCTTTCTTCTCAACAAAGGACGGCTGGACGACCACCTGCTGCTACCCATTTTTTCTCAGCTGTGTAATCTTGTTGCATCGTTCCATGCCACAGGTATTGTCCACCACGATCTGCGCCCACACATCCTTATGCTGAACAAACAACAACAAATACGCCTTATTGATATGGGACTTGCATCAAGTGATCTCAAGCCTGACCCCATTGTAGCTGCCGGACTTGGTCCCCAGGGGAATTTGCTCTATCTGGCCCCTGAACTGATTTTAGGTAAACGGGGTGATCCACGCAGTGACATCTATGCCATTGGAATTTTACTATACCTGGCAACAACAGGTAGTCTGCCTTTTAGTGAAAAAAGGAAATCTCCACAAAAATGGTTGAAATATAAAGAGCAGATTGTAAGCCCAAAACATTATCAACCTGGCCTCTCAACTTCCATGGAGCAAGTCATTCTCAAAGCCCTGTCCTATGATGTCAATAAACGATACCAATGGGTTGAAGATCTGCTGGAGGATCTCAATAAAGCCAAAAAACGATCTTAAAAAAGTCTGCCATAAAGAATTTCTTAAAATTCAATTATTTAAATGATACTTTTAATTCATTTTGTATTGTTTGCTGCCTGACTGCTTAAGATACAATAACAAACCTTGCAATTTATAATTGAATTATTTATTTTGATATAAATTAATAAGGGGGAGAATAATCAATGTTTTTAACAAACTTAAGCCTTAGAATGAAATTTATTACAGGGCTTGTCTTGTTTGCATTGGCTCTTGGGGGCTGTATCAGTGTAATTTTGTATTTCCATTTTAACTCAATAATGGAATCACAGATAAGTCAACGATCAAGAATGCTGCTTGCCCAGTCCAATGCTGTTCAAGATTATGTAAAAACTGTTTTACGCCCTGAAATGTTTGATACTCTTCCAAAAGGCCGGTTTGTTTTAAAGGCAATGTCATCATCTTATATTTCAAGGGAAGTTATGGCGCGTCTTAATACTGAAGATGATCAAACTTATCATTACAGAAGGGTCTCAAAAAAACCTAGGAACCTTAAATCAACCCCAAATGAATTTGAAACAAGTCTGATTACAAGGTTTGATAAAAACAAACAACTGACCATTTGGGAAGATGATACAATGGTAGGAGATGTTGAGTATCACATTGTAGCTCGCCCTGTTATTTTTAAGGACTCGTGTATGCATTGTCACGGTATTCCACAGGATGCACCAGTTGAATTATTGGAAATTTATGGAGATAAAAACGGATTCCATTATACGCCAGGGGAAGTTGGAGGAGTCGTGGTTGCAGGATTTCCAGTTGATATGATCAAGGGCCCGGCAAAAGCTGTGACCTCACAATACCTCACTTTCTATCTCATTGGTATTATACTTTTTGCTGCTCTTATCTCCCTGTTTTTTGACAGGCTTGTCATGAAAAACCTTCAAAATCTGACTACCATATTCAAGACACAGTTTTCCGGAGAACAAGAACTTCAAATTATTGAAAAGTTAAAAGAGAAAGATGAGATTGAGGGACTTATTGAAGGGGTGGAAGAACTTGCAGTATGCCTTTGTGATGCAAGAAATGAGCTGGAAGGTTATGCAAGAAATCTTGAAAAAAAAGTTACAGACAGAACAAAAGAGATTAATGACAAGGCTAAAAAGCATCAGGCTGATGTAAGCCTGTTTGTAGGAATACTATCCCGATTCGGCGGTTCACTTGATACAAAACACTTAATATCTGGAACTCTTGAGAGTATAGGTGAGAGATTTGATGCATATAAGGTTATATACCACTGCTCTGTTGTATCGGAAAAATCCTATGAATGGTATGGTGACAAAGCAAATGCAAAAAACGCCAAAAAAGTTGCAAACGTAACAAAATCAACCAAGTTAAGTGATGAAATCAAACAGATTATCTGGACAGATGAGGTTCTATCCATTGATAACACACTCTATTTACCGGTTAAATCACAAGAAAGTCATTGGGGAATTTTAAGTATATCATGGTTAGAACCACCAAATCTAAAAGAACTTAATCCAGCAATTTTATTAGGGCTGGGGCAGCAAATCGCTATTTTGATTGAAAATATCCAGGCATTTTCCAATGTCAGGTTTCAAAATGATATGCTGCAGTCTGTTTTTGAAGGTATTTCTGATCCACTTTTATTAATTGATACTGATTGTCATATTCTCATGGCAAATAAAGGCAGTAATGATATTCTCCTGAAAAAAGGTAAAACAGGCAGAGAAAAAGAGTTAAAAAAATTCTTATCTTTAACATCTGCAGGAAACACAGAAAATTGTATCATTGATCAAATGTCTGTAAACATAGAACCTGTTAGCAGGGAAGTACACACAATTGATAACAGATCATTTAGAGTTGATTTATATCCTTTGCCAAAAAGAGAACAGGCTGACTTAAGAATAGTTCTTTACGCACGTGAAATCACCATGGAAAAACAGATGATGTTCAGAATGCAGCAGGCTGAACGCTTAAGCTCGGTTGGTAAAATTGCAGCAGGGGTTGCACATGAAATTAACAATCCTTTGGGTGTAATAAGCTGCTATACTGATCTAATCAAAGATGCTGTTCATGAGAAAGAGACCATTGATGATATCAATGTCATTGAAAAACACACAAAAAAGGTACAAAAAGTTGTACAGGAATTGTTAAAGCTTTCAAGACCAAAAACTGTAATTACGGGAGTTTGCAATATCAATAAAATTATTATTGATGCTGTAAAGGTGTTTGAAGCTCAATCTGCTTCAAAACAAATTAAGATAAAAACATCTTTAGCATCCGGCCTGCCTGATATTAAATGTGATGCTGCCATTCTTGAACAGATTTTAACAAATATATGGATTAATGCATTTGATGCATTGCAGGAAAAAGGAGGCGAAGTTAAAATAACAACCAGCAAAACTCAAGAGAGCAAAGAAGTTCTGCTCACTATTTATGACAATGGTCCAGGAATTCCTGATCATATATTGAATAATATTTTTGATCCCTTTTTTACGACAAAGGATATTGGCAAGGGCACTGGATTAGGTCTGGCTGTTGTCTATGGTTTTATCAATGAACTTGGTGGACATATAGAAGTTAAAAGTGATAAAATAACCAGTTTTAAAATATATTTCCCTGTTAAAAGGAGTTAACTTGAAAAATCAATTCTCCATTCTTGTAGTTGATGACAATAGAGATTTTTTGACTGGAATTATAAGAAATCTCAAAAAAAAGTTTTCATCTATTGATATTATTGGTGCCTTTTCCGGCGAAGATGCAATTAAGGTATTAAAAAAAGAGAGTGTTGGCGTTATGCTGTCTGATCTTCGTATGCCTGGAATCAGCGGGCAGGAACTTCTCAAAGCAGGAATAAATTTCAACCCCCATCTTTGCGTTATAATGATTACAGGCCATGGCACGGTTGAAACAGCCGTCAAAGCTTTGAAAAAGGGTGCCTGGGATTTTCTGACAAAACCTGTTGATAGAGAAACACTGTATCATACAGTAGAGAGGGCAATTGAATACTATAAGTTATCCCACGAAAATAAACGCCTGCAAAAGATGATAGAAAAACTTAAACCTGACATGCAATTAACTTGCGAAAGCAATGTCATGAAGTTGCTTCAAGAAAAAATCACAGCTATTGCAGCAACTGATTACAGCATTCTTGTGACTGGAGAATCAGGCAGTGGTAAAGAGTATATTGCAAGAGTTATTCATGATTTATCTAATAGAAAAAATGCCTCATGTCATGCTCTGCATTGTCCTGCAATACCCGAACAGCTTCTGGAGAGTGAACTTTTCGGGCATGTCAAAGGTGCTTTTACAGGAGCTGACAGAAACCGGGACGGCTTTTTCATGTCTGCCAATAAGGGAACACTGATTTTAGATGAAATTGGAGATATCTCTCCTGCTATCCAGGCAAAATTATTAAAATTTTTGCAGGACAAAGAAGTTAAGCCAGTGGGTAGCAGCTCTTCGAGAATTGCAGATGTTAGAATTATTGCCATTACTAATCAGAATCTTGAACAAAAAATTATTGACAACAGTTTCCGTGAAGATCTCTATTATCGCCTTAATGTGCTATCCATTAAAGTTCCTCCTTTGAGGCAGAGAAAAGAAGATATTTTAGTATTAATTCACAAATTTATCTTGAAAAGCTGCCAGGAACTCAATTTAGATCCCATCAAAATTGACCCTGATGCTTTAGAATACTTATCAAGACAAGCATGGAAAGGAAATGTACGTGAATTATTAAATTATGTCAGACGGTTAATCGTTTTTTCAAATGGGAAAAAAATTGATCTTGCCCTTATTAAATTTATTGAAGGAGAACAAGATGCCGGCTTAAAAGTCCAACATGTGGAACCTCTTAAATATAAAGATGCTAAAAAAGAGGTAGTAGATTATTTTTCAAGAAATTATCTTCACGATATCTTTAAGGAAACACAAGGTAATATCTCCAAAGCATCAAAAATCAGTGGGCTTGAAAGAGCCTCTATTCAAAAAATTGTAAAGAGACTCAAAATAGAGATGTCTGATTATCGCAATTAAATATTACACAATTATAGTATCACTTTTAAAACCTTCAAACAAACTACTTATTTTTTAACCCATACACCATCTGATTTCTGAAAGAATTCACCTGACTTTGCCTTTTCCGCTTTGCGCTGGGCTTGAATTTCTTCAACAACAGCAAGGGTTGTGTTCTGCTGTTTTGCAAAATAAGTATAAACCATTTTTCTGTCTTTATTTTCAGCTGTAACAACATCTTCCTGGGCCCTTGCTTCAGCAACAAAACCAAGATAACCTTGGTTATTTTCGCCAATAATACCCTGGGTTTTCAAGGCGGCAATGGCAGGCAGTCTTAGTTTCATTCTCTCTTTAATCCCCTGGGAAAGGGCAAGCTGGGATGTAATCAAAAGGCTTACTATTATAAAAATAAAAATTTTTAAACTGTGGCGTATATTCATTGTTCCTCCTACTCTTTAATTTCGTCTTCAGCAGCTTCAAGATCATCAAAAAAGTCATCAAGAGCTTTTTCAACTCTAATATTTACATCAATGGTTATGTGAATTGGTTTTATTTCCACAGGCTTTAACTGAACTTCATGTTTGCTCTGACATCCCGTAAAAACAAAAACCATGATAAACAGTGTTATGAAAACTAAACTTCTTGTCATATACTCTCCTTTTGAAATATTTGAATAATCTCAATAACTCATGCAATATTCAAACTGACCTTTTATATGAAAGAACATATAGACTGCTTTTTTTATTCTTTCATAATTAAGCTGTGCAATGATCAATCATATCAGCATATGGCGGTTAGTTAAAGATTGATTTTAATTTATTACCAGATTTCAACACTGCATTAAAGGGCAGTTGTAAATTAATATCAAGTTTTATTCCCTGGAAATGTGATCCGGGGCTTGTTGCATCCACCCTGATAAAGCTACCAACCTCCTTTGAATACACAAAGGGTAATATTTTTGAAGGCTCTCCATCAAGTTCCATATTCACAAAAAGTGTATCTTCTTTGGTATGAAATTTTAATTTGGCCCATTTATATTTAAAATCCTTTAATGCTTCTCTGGCAAGATCAAGCTGTGAGAATTGCGGGCTGTCCATGGGAATACCAGCTGTTATTTTATCACTGTTTGCGATGATAATCTTTCCACCTTTTCCAGGGGTTGAAAATAAAAAACCATTATCAAAAGATATATTGCCCTTAGAATATATCACAGGAATTCTGCCGTTTAATGTTCCAGAACCTTGGGCATCAAAGGCTCCCATCTGTTTTAAAAGCTGGTTCAATTCTAAGCGATCACAATACAGAGATAGTAAATACTCATCATCTGTCTGA
>JAOZRI010000546.1 GCA_029940235.1 Desulfobacula sp.
AGCGGATCGGATATGAATGACTCCCTCGTCGGTTTGTTTTTTGGGGAAATAAAACTCCACATCATCAACAAATCGAAACAAAGCCGACATGAACTCTGCTCGAATATAATTCTTCTGGGTCGTCAGGACCTTTGTTCGCTTTTCAGACTCCAGTATCTGCAAGAGACGGGCTCGCGCCTCCTGCTGTATTCCTGCATAACGGATTGCCTGGATATAATGTTTTTCATCAATCGCCTGACTGTTCACACAGTTTGGTGTTTTCGGGCACGGTGCCAGCTCGCCATTATTTATCCCCAGATCTGGCATAGTCCCCGCACATCCCATTAATAATATTAGGCTTACTATGCCTACTATAAATTTCTTTTTCATTGCTCTCCCGATCATTTTTTCTACCTCAAAATCTACGGTTTATCCATTAGGATTTTTTGTTGGATTATTTCTAAACTTTAAACTTTAAACTTTTTATTTATATTTTTCATCATTTGTTATACCCCCCATGGGGTTATTGTAAAGTATTAAAATGCAGAAATAAGCGTGATGCCTGCTATGGCAAGAATAACCCCTGAAAATTGGATCTTTTGTATCCTCTCGCCTGTGTGATAACCGCTGAAAGGATAATGGTAACTGCTGGATATAGAGAGCTTATGACAGCAACCTGGCTGAGCATTCCTTTTGAGGTTGCCACGGCAAAACAAAATGCTGCCATGGTATCCATGACTCCCATTAGAAGAAGAGGGGGAAATTGAACTTTGCCAACTCTTATGGTAATTTTTGCAAAAAATAGCAGGGGAATCAAAAATATCTCAAGACCAATGGATCAGCCCTATGGGCTACTCAGAATTGGCGCACCACTTGAATTTGGAAAGACGTATTTTCCTGCTATTTGTCATGCCTTTAGAGAAAAATACAACCAGGTGACCTTTAAAATCAAGTTTGAAGAGCCGGACCGGCTCTTGGATATGTTAAATATGGGTTTGCTTGACTTTGTGGTGATTGATTATTTTTCAGCCAAAGATCAGTTTTTTGGAAGACCCGAACACTGACAAATAGACCTTCTAACAGAAGAAATTTTTGTTTTGGCAAGTTCAAAAGAGTATTTTGTAAATGAGATGAAAAAAAAGACTTCATTTGAAATGCTTGTGTCAATGGATTTTATTACAGATGAACACGAACCCATTATCCTGAAACATTGGTTCTGGCATTATTTCAAGAAATCAATTCCAAATGTTAATATCATCATGGCCATTGAAAGCCATCAGGCACTCTTAAACTGTGTCAGGCTTGGAATGGGGCTTGCCATTACAGCAGAACATCTGATCTGGAATGAAATTGAAAAAGGGGAAATGATTCCGATTTTTCCAACAAAAAAAAAGTGATTAATAAAATTTCCCTTGTACAGCTCAGAGACAAGAAGCCTACTTTAACTGAAGAAACGTTCCAAGCCTTTTTGAAAAAACAGATAAAGGCAAAAAAAAATTAACAACATCAACAGAGTATTTTTAATAAACAGTGATCTAAAGGATTTTATCTTGATAGCGAAAATGCTTTTACTCTGTCTTTACCATAATAGATACCGGGAATCATGCCCAATACTGCGGGGATTATCATACTTCCTGCGATCATTAAGGAACCCGCAATCATCGGGTACACTGCCAATGAGAATTGAACCTGGCCAAGTGTAGTATTTAATTTTGAA
>JAOZRI010000547.1 GCA_029940235.1 Desulfobacula sp.
AGCCAAAGGTAGGAATCCCTATCTCGTGCATTTCCTTTTCGTGCAATACGCTTTCAGCCACCCATCTCTCTGATTCAGCCCCTGCTTCCATTAGAGCTTTAAGCGCATCAGTAACCCCAGGCTTGGCAAACGTGCCAGCGAATTGAGTTAGATTTTCTCCAAGTGCAAGTTTCCACATAGGGACGACTTGTTCCAGGGGCTCTAACGTCGCGTACGTGCGGGGTAAAAGCCTCCTTAAGCCAAAATCAGAAGGGTCCCGCATGAAGACGTCGTATTCATCAGCCCTCATGCCATCCGGATCGCCATACTGGGGCGGATCATCATCAGACAGCCCGCCGGCGGCACTGCCTGGCCATTTACCAGTCTTGTCACCAAGCAAATCCAGTATACGCCCTGAGAAAAAGTGCGGGCTAAAGCACATATCTGGCTCATGGTCCGCAGCCACTTGTTTGTTTGCGTTGAACCATTTCTTCGCGTCATAAAAAGCATCTTTGATAGGCATGTCTACATACTTTGCGGCAAAGTAACTGCCTCCGTCACTCCAGACTAAGGGAATCCTGTCCGGTTCCTTCAACTGGAGCGCATCTTCATACCGGCCAAGCCTTTTTTTGTACAATTCTTCAGGAGATTTTTTCATTTTATTTATCCTTCACACCAGTTTCTACTCAGTTCTACCGCTTTCATCGCATCAGTCCCAAACCCATCCGCACCAACTAATTTGTTAACATGATCGTCCATCTGAGAACCACCAATCATTATCTTCCGTCCATCACGCAGACCCGCTTTTTCTATTTCCGCTACAATCTTCTGCATTGAAGTGAACGCTACCGTCAGTAATCCACTAAGACCGATGACGTGTGGATCAAACTCTTTAATCGCCTCAATAAAATCCTCTGCTGTCTGGTCGACACCTATATCAAGGACATCAAAACCGCTAATTTCCAACATTAACACAACAAGGTTTTTACCTAAATCATGGATATCGCTCTGTACTGTTCCCATGAGAATTCTTCCCTTACTCTCGGCACCTTCCGATTTGAGTAGTGGCGAAACAATATCCGCTATATCTTTAAAGATCTGGCCCCCCATCACCAGCTCCGCGAGGAAAAATTCTTGTTTCTCAAAAAGTTCGCCGATAGTCGTTAAGGCTTCTTTGCCGCAGTCTAAAATACCCATAGGATCTTCGTTAGCAGCGACTCTTTCATTAACTATTCTGATTGCCTCATCACCATCCATATCAAGTATGGCTTTAATTAGTGGGTCAGTCATGTTGCTATTCTCCATACATTTTTGTTTAGTTTTTTCAGTAAAATATTATAATACAAATTTTGCCTCGGTAAAAAATATCGTTTTAATTACTGTCAAAACTACAGCCAGCACCTTCCGTATCCGCACATTCGGTATAATCCTCCTGTAATTTATAGTTTAGCATCAAGGCTTACATGCTTAAATGATACGAGAATTGCAGGTTGTTTTCAATACCCAAAAGGGTGAATTGTTGGGTAAGGCAGAGGGTAAATTTTCAAACACATCCCATGTACTGGTCTTAACTCCAACATAATGTAAAATATCTAAAACAGATTATGTTCAAATTCATTGACTTATTTCAAAAATTTATCACATCTGTATACCGGCATTTATTGCAGGTTTGGTTCCATCATAACAGATCACTATGTTCATTATGCCGTCCTCATA